>JBEGMZ010000439.1:0-4773 GCA_041182745.1 Acidobacteriota bacterium | reverse complement strand
GAGCGGTCGCGGTACGATGACTGCTATTCAATGTTACCCTCCCATACTAAATGGAAACAGCCGACATCGGAACAGGCAACATTGAAAAACGCCACTGATTCGCGGCGATTCTATCAAGCATTGTCCCAACCTTGCCTGTTCCGATTTAGAGCAAAGTCTTCTGGTTCCTGTGGAGGCCGGATAAACCTCACGTCGTTAATGGTCTCGAAACAAGGTCAGAACGAACCAGGGTAAATTGGCGCTCGATGGCCTCACCGATTATTCGGCTGGCCGTCTGGTTGACATATGACCGCCAGAGCTTTCGATCGACATCCGTCGCCCCGCTGATCAGGAGCAATCTGCCGAGCATCTTTGTGGTAACAGCAACCAGCAGAGTTCCACTGGCGGTGGGGTCGATCAGCTGATTGGCCTGTGCTGCCCGAGCCAGCTCTTCCGACTCGTCGTCGAAGCGCGGTATCTCACGGTTGAGCACATTGAAGGCAGCGACCGCTGGCTGAAGGTTGGCTGTTCGAGCCAGCTTGTTCAACCCGACTCGAAGATCATCGCGGAGTGATATCTCGACAAGCGGTGGCCGAGACGCGCTGCTTCTCAAAGTCAGCCGGCGTCGCCTGAGGCGATGAAGGCGTGGGACGATCGCAATGAGGATCACCAACACAAGGCACACCGCCGCAACCCACCCGCGAAGCCAACCGTAGCGCCAGATAATCAGAATATAGCTCACAAGAAAGATCGGCCTCGTCGCTGACATAATTGCCCTCATTGAACGGGCAATCTTGTTGCTTCTGTCATCCGGATCTGTCTCCGGAGTCTCAATGTCTCTCTTTTCGCCTTTCATAGTTGTCGATCTTTCTCCAGGCTGCCCATCTCACCCGCCCCGCGCTCGCCTCCAAACACCGCCGACCTCCCGAGCCCTCACTCTGAGGGTGTATGATCTTCTTATTCTTCTTGTTTCTTCCTATCTTCTCTTCTTACTGTCTTCTTACTGACTCTTCTTACTGACTCTTCTTACTGTCTCCGATGATCCAATTTCATCACTGTGATTATAACTAAAACCTTGCCAGATCAAACCGTTATGCTCCATTATCCTCCCGGCTATTGTTCAACCCCAGTTTTATGATAAGGAGCATCAGGCAATGTTAACAACGAAAAATAGATCTGCCGGCTCGGTAATATTCCTCTTGCTGGCCCTGCTGCTGGCACCAGCTCTGGTTATTCCTGGTTCAGGCCAGACGCGTAGTGAAGGGAAGTTGCCGGTAAAACGAGCCATCACTCACGGTGACTACGATTCGTGGCGCTCGCTGACCGGGTCACAAATCTCCCGTGATGGCCGCTACGTGGCCTACAGCCTGATCCCGCAGGACGGTGATGGCGAAGTTGTCGTTCGTCACATTGAGAGCGGCAGGGAACTACGCCAGCCACGCGGCTGGCGTCAACCAACGCCATTGCCTGACGATCCGGAGGCTGCGCAGGCGGCAATGGCGAGCCTTAATCGTGCCACCAGACCCATCTTCACCGCTGACAGCCGGTTTCTCCTGTTCACTATTGAGCCAACCAAACAGGACGTTCTAAACGCCAGACGCGATAAGAAGAAGCCGGAGGATATGCCACGAAACGCACTGGGAGTTCTGGATCTGGAGAGTGGTGGGCTGTCACGAATCGAACGGGTCAAGAGCTTCCAGGTACCGGAGGATGGCATCGGTTGCATCGCGGTGCTTCTTGAAGGAAGAGGGCCTGACGATGCACCGGCAGCTGGTGGCGGTGACAAGGTTGAGACCGGTTCAGATCTTATCCTCCGCGAGCTGCCCACGGGAAAGGAGACCAGGTACAGTGATGTAACCGAGTACAGCGTCAGTAAGGACGGTCAGGCCATTCTCTTCGCGGTATCAGCTCGTGATGTATCTGGCAATGGGATCTTCCTGGTAAAAAGGGAGAAGGAAGAGCTGCGCCCAGCGGTTCCAATCCTCAGTGGAAAAGGAAAGTACAGCAAACTAACGTGGAATGAGAAACAGACCCAGGTCGCCTTTGCCACGGAAAGTGCTGACGCTGATTCAGCCATCCCGCAGCGGAGCCTCTTTATCTGGGATCGTCAGTCGAACCGTCCGTTGGAAAAGATGTCGAGTGCAACGACCGGCTTTCCGGCGGGTCGGATGATCAGTGACAAGGCGTCGATCAACTTTTCACGCGATGGAGCAAGACTCTTTCTTGGGCTTGCCAACGTGCCAACTCCGAAGGCTCAAAACTCCACCCCAACGCCAGACGAAAAGGTGATAGCCGACCTCTGGCACTGGAAGGACGACTTTATTCAGCCAATGCAGAAGGTTCGGGCCTCCCAGGAGCGGAACAGATCCTACCGTGCCGTCTGGCATATCTCCGCGCAACGCCTTGTTCCGCTGGCAGATGAATCGATGGATACGGCTATTCCATCTGGTGACGGACTCTGGGCGATCGGTCAGGATGACCGAAACTACCGGCGTCTGGTCGGTGTCGATACCAGCTACTCCGATGTCTATCTCGTCAACACGACCGATGGGTCAAGGCGCAAGCTGCTCGAGAAGAACCAGTTTGCGCTCACCTGGTCACCACTCGGCAATTATGCCATCTTCTATGATGGTCGGAACTGGAACTCGATCTCCATTCCAACGGGCCGGATAACCAATTTGACCTCTTCCATCAGTGCCAACTTCTGGCAGGAAGACCACGACACCCCAAACACTCCACTCCCATATGGTGTCGCCGGCTGGACGGCGGATGATCGCGACGTTCTGATCTATGACCAGTATGACATCTGGCAGATCTCTCCGGATGGAACAAAAATTGTAAATCTGACTGGCGGTCTCGGGCGTCGGGATCGGATCACCTTCAGATACGTGAAACTCGATCCTGATGAGCGCTGGATCGATCCTGAAGCTCCGCTTTTGCTGCGGGTCGAAGATCAGACCAACCGTGACTCCGGCTTCTATCGTCTCCGGATCGGATCGGGCCGTCCCGAAAAGCTGGTCATGGCGGCGAAGTCATTTTCTACTCCGGTACGCGCGAAAAATGCCAACGTTCTTATGCTGACCGGCTCCCGTTTCGATGAGTTCCCTGATCTGCTCATTACTGATGACCGATTCAGAACTCTCCAAAAAGTCAGTCTGGCCGGGAAGCAGATGGAGAACTATCTGTGGGGAAAAGCTGAACTGGTCAGTTTCCGCAATACCGATGGTGTTGAACTGCGCGCCATTCTGATCAAACCAGACAACTTCGATCCCCAGCGTAAGTACCCGCTCATGGTCTACATCTATGAGAAGCTCTCGGATGATCTGCACCGTTTTATAAATCCGACCCCAGGGACTTCGATCAATCCGTCATACTATGCTAGTAACGGCTACGTCGTACTGCTGCCCGACATCGTCTACCGGATTGGTTATCCGGGAGCAAGTGCTCTTAACTGTGTGCTTCCGGCGGTTCAGTCGGTTGTTGATCGTGGATTCATCGCGGAGAACGCTATCGGCATCCAGGGACACAGTTGGGGTGGGTATCAAATTGCCTACATGGTCACTCAGACCAGCCGGTTCAAGGCTGCCGCTCCTGGGGCAGTCGTCGGCAATATGACCAGTGCCTACAGTGGCATCCGCTGGGGTACCGGACTGCCCCGGCAGTTCCAATATGAACGTACTCAGAGCCGCATCGGTGGCAGCATCTGGGAATATCCGATGCGATTTATCGAAAACTCACCGGTATTCCAGGCTCATCGCGTTGAGACACCCATCCTGATGGTGCACAACGATAATGACGACGCCGTGCCCTGGTACCAGGGAATTGAGTACTTTCTTGCTCTGCGACGGCTAAACAAGGAAGCCTACATGTTCAACTATAACGGTGAGTATCACGGCCTGAGGAAGCGTCATAATCAAAAAGACTATACCCGACGACTTCAGGAGTTCTTCGATCATCACCTGCGGGGTGCGAAGAAACCAGAATGGATGGAGCGCGGGATCCCCTGGCTGGAGCGTGAGAGTGAAAAGACAGATTCAGGCAAACGATGAGTTTAGCCTGAAACGATAACGGGAGGACTTTCGGGTCCTCCCGTTATCACTTGGCTATACATTCCGTGACGATGCAGCTTGTCAGATCAGGGATTGAATGGTGTTCCAGAGGCTGCGAACGGTGAGGCGGCCTGCAGTTCCGGCAAGAGCTCAAACTTTTCCGGTGCAATCACCGCGAGCCTGTTCGCAGCAATGACACCAAGGGGTGTACTTCGCCACTGGGGATCGTTGGCAACACCAAAGTAGAGCTCGGTCGCCTCATTCTTCTTCCCCTGGGCTTCATTCAGCTTCGCCAGAGCGACATTTATCACCTGAACCGGAATACTGAGTGGGTTCGATTTAAGGCGATTATACTCCGCGAGGGCCTCGTCAAACTTCCCGGCGGCAACAAGTCGATCACCAACCAGAAGCTTGGCCTGCGCACCAACATCTGACTCACTCTTTGCCAGCTCCTTCAACGTGGCATCAGCTTTCTCCGGATCAAAATTGAGCTGATGGATCGCACCGTAGAGCCGCCCAACCTCACCATTGTAAGAAGGGTACTCGTTGGCGGCCTTCTGAAAGGCGTCAAAAGCTTTTCGATCCTTCTCATCTTCGGTGGTATAAGCGTAGCCTTTTACATTAGGCGGAATCGGATTGGCGACAACTGCCTCGTGATGGCGGAAGGCGTCTGAGAGCAGTTCACTGGCGTTATTTGCACGGCGCGAGACGACAAGCCAGCCGATGCCAGCCAGGGCAAGGATAA
>JBEGMZ010000438.1:0-8297 GCA_041182745.1 Acidobacteriota bacterium | reverse complement strand
TGGCCCGCTCAAAGGCTCGCCTCATCTCAATCTCCTTGCAATAACGGGAGTTGATGAAGCTGGGACTGAGCAGAAGAATGGTCAGATGGGCGGAGTTGAGGTTGTCACTCACCGGTCCCTCCCACTCCTCTCCGGCGAGGGTTCGATCATCGACCCAGACGACAATCAAGTGCTTATCAGCAAAGGGTTGCAGATGGCTTTTCAGCTCTTCACACGCCTCCCGATCTTTATGAGAGTATGAGATGAAGACCTTGAGTGGGTTTTGCGCCATTACCAGAAGCTCCAGATACGGGACAAAATCGAATACGATTCAGGTATTCAGGGAAACATCGAACCAGCGAAACCGGCAACCCAACCCGAGGATATGCTGAATTTGAGGCAATTGAGTTGACCGGAGGGGTTAATTTAGCAGAGAGGTTGGTAAATCACCAACCCGCAGAAGAGTGCTAACCTGACCGTTGGTTGATCCAATCTCAATCAACGGTCAGGCTTTCTTATGGGCTATGTAAATTCCCATTTTTTGTGTGTCCAAAACGGCAAGAGGCAAAAGGGCTGCATCAATCGGCAAGGATTTGTCTCTCAGACAATCTTCTTTACCTTCTTCGATGCTCTCATTGTATGGAAAACGGAGAGAATTTAACCTGTCAATTTATGATAATTTGCATAATCATTACTGTAAGAAGTAACAGGTTATCGCCGTAATATCGCTCGCCACAGTTCCGTCTGGAGATGTGGAGGGCTTCTACTCGGGCTGAATCTGGCCCAGGCAGGGTAATTAATCCCCCAGGTCTGCAAGAAAGAGGAGTGGTCGCCATCACGGAAGCTGCTTCTCAAGCGGAACCAGAAGAGTGACGGTGGTTCCACTTCCAATCGAGGAGTGGATGGAGAGGTTACCATTCACCAAACGCGCGCGTTCCTTCATGCTGATCAGCCCGAGGGACGGTTTCCTGATCTCGTCTTCTCCGCTGAAACCGACCCCATCATCGACGACAACCAGTTGAATCAAACCACCGGCCTGGTTCAGATCTACCGTCACCTGTGTCGCCTGGCTATGCCGGACGACATTGCGGAGTGATTCCTGTGTAATTCGATACAGACAGAGTGATAAGTCGTCTGGAACATCTCCGGCGCTGAATCCCACACTTCCTGGCCTGAAATCGATCGCGATCTCGTGGGCCAATGACATCTCCCGACATAGTCCTCGAATGGACGGAACAAGCCCGAGTCGTCTCAGATTTGCCGGATGCAGGCGATGGGAAAGTATGCTGATATCGTTGGAGATCTGTTCGACCTGCTTTTTGATCGTCTCCATCCTTCGCATAAACAACGCCGTGTCCTCCGGGGGCTTTTCGCTTATCAAACCCAGCTCGATCGAATGTAGCGCGACTCGCTGCCCAAGATGATCGTGCAGTTCCCGCGCCAATCTGGTCCGCTCTTCCTCGTGGGCATTGATCAGCATACCGCTCAGATGTCGTCCCATCTCTTCAGCCAGCTTTCGCTCTGTGATGTCCAACGCGACGCCCCGCAGACTGACTGGTGAACGAGTGGCATCGTATTCAACCTCGCCAATGGCTGTAAACCACCCCTGACTCCCATCAGGTAATATGAAACCGGCCTCGATATGGAGGCTCGTTGAGGAAATGTTACCCTGCTTTATCTGATCGGCCAGCAGAGGTTTGCCATCAAAATCGATCTTTTTAAGCATCGCATCGAGGCAGATCGGAAGATCTGGCGGAAACCCCAGCAATTGCCGGACACTGGATGATACCGTGAACTCTCCCCTGCGACAGTCGTACGACCAGACCTCGAGCCTTGCCGCTTCCACCGCCAGGGTGAGGCTCAGCTCATTCTCCTCCAATCTTCTTGACAATCGACTCGCCCGGATGACCTCCCGACTAATCTCGAAACTCATCGCGAGGGCAACTATGAGAAAGTATGTGCTGTAGATTGGCAGGGTAAAAAAGTTGATTGAGGTCGCACCCCGATAACTTAGTATGCCGAACAGATTGTTGTGGAGAAAGAGGATGGCGTTGATAAGAACGCTCAGCCCAACAATCAGGCCTTTCCGATCTCCCTTTTTTCTCCAGATTTGTTGGACTACATCGATCGACAGACAGAGAAAAAGAGACCAGGTAATCGTACCGATAAAAGTTCTCCAACTATGCGTCCCGATCGGAACCGGAAAAGTTCCATCAAGAAAGCTGACGCTGTTGACCGACTTAATCTCTTCGTAATTGTATGGACGCGGAACGATCAGGTTCAAGACGACCACCAATAGTCGAGACAACACCACCGACCAGACCAGCCATCTTCGCCCAGCCTTGAAGTATAAGTGAATAAAGAGAGTGATCGAGATAATAATTCCGCATAATGACAAATGGCCCAGCTGGAGAACACGCTGAAAGTACTTCACCGAAAAGTCGGTAGTCTTCATGCCGCCAAGTTCGACTGCGGCCATCAAGATCGCGAAGGTGGCGCTCAGGACGAATAGAAGATGGTATCTCTCGCCTTTATGAAGAAGAAAAATAAGCAGATGAATCCATGCCAGCAGCAGGTAGATCGCCATCACCCCGCCCCAGATAAGCGATATCTGATCCATTTAAACTCCGTCCCGTTATCTAGCACCAGCAATTGCAAGGATGTATCCCTGATCCTGGAAGAGGGCCAGACCTCACACTCTCATTCGACAGGGCGTTGGAACACCAACCAGCCCGTTTAAAACCCAGGGGCGGTTGACTTGTGCTCGACAGTTTAACTACTCTTCTGAAATATTGCGACCAGTGCCCGCTATCGTGGTGAAGGACCTCATCGTGAAGGACCTGAGCACGCTGGTCGTGAAGGGGTGCAATCAGCTGTCGAGTCGGCAGGCATCATAATCGATCAGAAGAGACGCCCGGCTGAGGAGATTGAAGAAGTAATGAAAGTCGTGCTGGCAGATGACCACACTATACTTATCGACGCGATCAAGCGTGTTCTGGAGCCTGAATTCTCGGTTGTTGGGACTTTCAGCGACGGCCAGTCACTGCTCGACTCGATAGAATCTCTGAAGCCGGATGTCGCCATCATCGACATCGGCATGCCGGTCATGGATGGACTGACCGCTGGTATCAAACTGAAGAATATGATGCCCCATATTCGGCTGATCTACCTGACGATGGACCAGGATATCGGTACGGCGATGGAGGCCTTCCGGATCGGAGCATCCGGCTATGTCATCAAGGCCTCCGCGGTCTCCGAGCTGGTGACAGCGATCCGCACGGTCAGCTGGGGAGGTTACTATACATCGCCTGCGCTTACCCAGAATATGGTCGGCTCTCTGGTTCACAACGCTAAACATATTAAAAAGTCATACCGGATGACACCGCGTCAGCGTGAGGTGATCAAACTGGTAGCGGAGGGCTTCTCAATGGTGGAGATCGCCGATCGGCTCGGGATTACGCCACGTACGGTTCAATTCCATAAATATACGGTAATGCAGGAGTTGGAGATCGACTCGAACGCAGAACTGGTCAGTTACGCAATCAGGAACAGACTGATTTAGCCATCTGCCGACAATTCTTTATTGATGGCACCCCGCCGCCCGTTCACCAACCCATGTCACTCCGAAGTCGACATCTCCTCACCCGCACGTATTGCGGCGGATTCTCGTCCGACTACGGGGCTGAGCCCTTTGATTTACGGAGCGTTTCAAGATAGCGGCGCGTCCGTGGAGCCAGCTCCGGATCGTCAGCCAGCGCCTCCGCCAGCAGCTCAAGGTCGGCCGGAGTATCGATATCGATGAACTCGGGCAGCTCCACGAGCTGCATTCCGGCCTGATCGATGAGCTCACGCGTTGCAGCAAGGACCCCTTCAGTACTCCACGGTATGTCACGGAAGAGCTCAGGAGCAGGCCGGCCAAGCCCGACGAGGTAGTAACCGCCATCGAGCGTCGGGCCGATGACAGTCGTCGCGGCAGCGGTCAGCTCATCAAAGGCGTCAAGCAGGTACTCGGCTGGCAGCCCGGGCGAGTCGGCTCCAATGATGACAACCCGCTGATACCCATCCCGGAAGAGATCGTCAAAACAGTTGACGATCTTTTCGCCCAGATCAGCTCCACGCTGGGCCATCAGCAGGCAGCCCTCAGGGTCGGCCTCCTCGAAGGCCTCCTCTGATCCCTCCGGGGTGAAACAGAGGACAAGCGCCAGCTCCTCACGCTCGGCGCGCACCTCTTCCATCATCCGGAAGGTATCGCGGAGAAAATTGAGGTAGAGTTCAAGGACTTCGGGCGGAGTAAATGGGCCCACCAGCCGGGTCTTGACAGTACCTTCGACCGGTGCCCGCGCCATGAGCACGAGGGCTTCGCGCGTTGACGTATCACTCATCCGAGCCACCCCTCTCAATTGCCTTCGCCTCGTTCCAGAACTGATCCATCTCGGCCAGTGTCGTCTCTTTCCAGACGCGGCCAGTCTCAGCCATGCGTTTTTCGATATGGGCAAAGCGGCGCCGAAACTTGCGGTTGGCGGCCTTGAGTCCGGTCTCGGGCTCGGTGCCCGCCCAGCGGGCGAGATTGGCAAGGACAAAGAGGATGTCGCCGACCTCTTCGTCGACCGCCTTCTGGTTACGCTCCGGCCGCTGCAACTCGGCGCGGAGTTCGCCGATCTCCTCTTCGAGCTTGGCGAGAACCTCGTCGATCTGCGGCCAGTCAAAGCCGACCCGGGCCGCCTTGGTCTGCAACTGATAGGCTTCGAGCAGTCCGGGCAGCCGGGTCGAGACCCCTTCGAGGAGGGACGGGGTGGGCTCGTTCGCGACCTTTTTGCCGGAGGCCTCGCGCTCGGCCGCCTTGATCGCCTCCCAGTTGACCAGTACCTCGGCAGTCGAGCCAACCGTCTCCTCGCCGAAGACGTGCGGGTGGCGGCGGACCATCTTCTCGTGAACCCGCGCGATCGAGTCGGCGATGGTGAAATGCCCCTCCTCGGCGGCCAGTTGACCGTAGAAGACGACCTGGAAGATCAGATCCCCCAGCTCATCGCGCAGCTCCCCCCAGTCCTCGGCCTCGACCGCGTCGAGAACCTCGTAGGCCTCCTCGATCAGCATCGGGCCGAGGGTCGCCAGGGTCTGTTCGCGATCCCACGGACATCCGTCGGGTGCACGCAACCTGGCCATAAGCGCGGTCAGATCTTCCAGTTTTCTGTCTGTTTCCATTGTAAGATGTCCTACTGCTAAATCGGAACAGGCAACATTGGGACACTGCATGATAAAATCGCCGCGAATCAGGGACGTTCTTCAATGTTGCCTGTTCCGATGTCGGCGGTGTCTATTTAGGTTCATCAGTCGCCATCACGACTGACAGTCGAAGTTTTATCTGCTATAGTCATAGACCTGCGGAGGCGCATCTGATCTGGTGATCGGCACGGACTTCAAATCCGCTGGGCCGGGGCGAGAGCGTCGGTTGGTCGGGTTCGATTCCCACACGCCTCCGCCATTACTTATCACCGCCGCCTTTTCCCTCAACTGCCTTCTCTTCTGACTTCACCTCATCGTACATCTCCTGCAGCGAGAGCGGCTCCATCTCCGGAACCTGCCGGGCAATGACGTACCGCTCAGTGAGGTACAGGATGAGCGCGACGGCACAGGCGATGAGAAAAGCTGTCAGCAGCAGAAGCCCGACCCGCTCGACCTCGCCGATCAGAACCTCAATCGCACCGCTGAAGAAGAATCCGCCGCCAAGAAGCACCACCACCCACGCAAGGCAACTGAGCAGGGTCAGCGGACCAAAGCGCCGATAACCCATTGGCGCAAAGCCCCAGAAGATGGCGCTCGCCGTACGCAGACCGTAGATGTACTTGACCAGAAAGACGGCAAAGATGCCGAAACGGGCCGAGAGCCGTTCGAGTCGCGGCCGGGTATGGAGGTAGATGTGGCTGTGTTTGATCCGCTCGCGTCCCCAGTAGCCGATCAGGTAACTGGCCGAGTCCCCGATAAAGCCTCCCACCGTACCAACCAGCAGGGCCTCCGTAAATCCGAAGAGTCCGTAATGGGCGAGGGCCCCGGCAAAAAGCAGGGTCAGGTCTCCCTCGATCATGACACCGAAGAAGACTGCCCAGAGTCCATATTCCCGAATCAGATTTTCGATCATCATGATGACGTTGCCCCGAACCGGTTTTAAGATACTTTAAGCCGCACCAGACCGCAACAACTCTCTTTGCACCGCTGCGCCCGCCGTCCGATCGACCAGCCCCCGAGGCCGCCTCCCAATGCCAGCGGGCGCTCTGGTCAGAAAAGTTAAAAATTGACAGGTGCGGGTACGATTGTTATATTCCGGCGTTGGAGTTTAAGAATCATATGCCTAAAACAGCCACTAACGAAGCCATCAACGGACGTGCAATCATCGGTCTCGATCTGGGAAGCCAGGCCATTCGTCACGGGCTGGTCGATTACCGCAATCAGGTGTCCGGGTTTGGAAGTGAATCATACGACGCCGAGGCCGTTCAGAGCGGAGAGGCGCTGGTCGATCAGATACGGCGCGTCATCTCGCGAACTCTCGCCGGCCAGTCGACGGCCGCAATCGACGGAATCGGTCTGGCCGTTCCAGGTCTGGTGCAGGCCGCGGGCCATCGGATTCACGACATCGCCAACCTTCCCGACCTGGCTGGCATCGACCTCCAGTCGATACTGGAGAAGGAGTTTCGCCTCCCGGTCACCATCGAGAACAACGCCCGCGCCGCTGCCCGCGCCGAGCTCGACCTTGGAGCAGCCCGCGGTATCGACAACTTCCTCTACCTCCACATCGGTTCGAACTTCAGCGCCGGCCTCGTACTGGAAGGCCGGCTGCAGCACGGCAAGTCGGGCCTCGCCGGTGCGATTGGCCGGATGAACATCTACGTCGAACACCTCGCCACCTCGGTCCGGCTCGAGGATCTTGTCTCGGCCGCCAACATCGTCCGCCGCACCAGCCTGCGCCTTGAGCGGGACAAGACCTCAGCGCTCTCACGGCTTGCGAGCCGTGGAGGGTTCAGCTATGACGATATCATCGACTGCGCCCACAAAGGCGACCAGCTCTCACGGATGATGATCGACCGAACTGGCATCTTCATCGCCATCGCCATTGCCGATGTGATCAGCCTGCTCAACCTGTCGATGATCACCATCGGCGGCGCGGTCGCCGCTCGCCAGTTTCTGGTTGAAGCGATCGATCGCGAAGTGCGACAGCGAATGTCTGAAGTGCTGTTTGATGGCTGCCAGATTGTCGCTGCTGCGCTGGGCCCCGAAGCTACGGTCCAAGGCGTCGGAATGATGGTGCGGGAGCGGCTGGTCGGCTAGGCCTTCGGATGGGTCCGATCGTAGACCTCCATCAGCTTGTCCATTGAAACGTGCGTATACTGCTGGGTTGTCGAGAGGCGGGCGTGGCCCAGCAGCTCCTGGATCGCGCGAAGGTCGGCCCCGGCGTCAAGCAGGTGGGTCGCAAACGAATGGCGCAGACTGTGTGGGCTGATATGGTGCAGATCGGCGCACTGCTTGACGTACTTGTCGATCATGCGCCCAACGGAGCGGGTCGTGATCCGGGTTCCCTGATAGTTGAAGAAGACCGCATCCGGCTCGATCTTGTCCGGCTCTGCTTCCAGCATCAGCTCTGCGCGCACACCGAGGTAGTCCTGCAGTGCGGCCTTTGCGTGGAGCCCGAAGGGCACCATCCGAACCTTCCTCCCCTTTCCCTTTACCCGCAATGTCTGATTATCAAAATCGATATCGGTCAGATTGAGACCAACCAGCTCAGAGACGCGCAGACCGCTGGCGTAGAGCAGCTCGAGAATCGCCCGATCCCGCCGCCCCAGAACCGTCTCCGTCTCTGGCGTCTCAATAAACCGGACCATCTGCTCGATCGTGAGGTGGTTGGGCAGCTTGCGCTCGACCCGCGGACTTGAGACGAGACTGGCCGGATTGGCCTCCAGAATCCCCTCCCGGCAGAGAAACCGAAAGAAGGTTCGCAATGAGGCCACCTTGCGGTGAATCGAACTCTTCCGACGCTTCTGATCATAGAGCGTGGCCATGTACTCGCGGATCGTCAGGTTGTCGATCTCCGGCAGCGGCACCTCGCGACGGTGACCATCCTTGTCGGCCGGCGCCAGATAGTCGTAAAACTGGAGGAGATCGCTCTGGTAGTTGCGGAGCGTATGGGCAGAGGCGTTCCGCTCATACCTGAGATGGCGTATGAAATCGTCGATATGTTTCTGCATCAGGACTCTCCCCTCAGTCACGGCGACCAGGTCCTGGCAACGCGGAGGAGCGACCGGAGAGTCTCCTCTTCGCGGCACCGAAAT
>JBEGMZ010000437.1:0-3996 GCA_041182745.1 Acidobacteriota bacterium | reverse complement strand
CCTCGCTCACCTTCCCGCATATCACCATCTTCTGGCTGACGGCGCGCCGAATGGGGCAGTTCCGGAAGACGATTATCCTCTACCCACTCTGCCTGCTGGCGATCTGGCTGCCGGCGACCTTCCTTGGACTGGTCGCCAATCGGGCGAGCGAGGTGCCGGCGATTGCCCGCAAACTCGAGGCCCGGGAGGAGCTGGCCGTCCGCGGCGCGGAGCTGACGGCGGCAGAGCGTCAGGACCGACGGGCCAGGTCCTCGGGCGACGACGTTCTCCTGCAGCTGCTCCGGCACTACGCGCCACTCTGGCTCGCCGGCCTGCTCGGCGCCGGGATCCTTGCCGCCGTTATGGCAAGCGATTCCCAGATCCTCGCCCTTTCGACGATGTTCTCGGAGGATATCTTCGCCTTCTATGAGGGCCGTGAACGATTCGGCGAGGCCGCACAGGTGCTGACTGGTCGGGTGTTTGTCGTCATCCTGACCTTGATCGCCTACATTGTCGCCGTCCGCTTTCCGCAGCCGATCTTCGACCTTGCAGTGCAGTATGCCTTCTCTGGCTTTGCCGCCCTCTCACCTCTGCTGATTGCCGCGCTCTACTGGAAGGGAAGCACCAAGTGGGGGGCGCTGGCGAGCACTGTCTGGACGGCGCTCGCCGTCACCGGAGTGGCTCTCTTCCAGTTCCTCTACCCGGCTCCCGAGGTCGTCTGGTCGGTGGCCGGGGTTGAGTTGCTGGCACGAACCCCGAGCGGAACCTCGATGGTCGGCTTTATGCCGGTGGTACCGATGACGATCATCTCTGCAATTCTGATGCTGGTCGTTTCGCGTCTTACCCCAAAACCGGGCGCGACGACGATCGCCCGATACTTTTCCCGTTAGTTGTGATCCAACCGGAGGACTGATATGAAATCGGAGAAGTCAGAGCCATTGACCCCCATTCAGTGGCTGATCTGCGTCATTGCCGTCATCGGCTTCGCCTTTGATACCTATGAGCTGCTCATGCTCCCGCTGATCATTCGCCCGGCGCTCGAGGGGCTGGGCGGGCTCAAGTTCGGGAGTCCGGAGTACAACCAATGGCGGGACCTCTTCTTCTATGTTCCGGCGATCAGCGGTGGCATCTTTGGTCTGCTCGGGGGCTACCTTACTGACCGGCTCGGGCGGCGGCGAGTGCTGACGTGGAGTATTCTGGTCTACGCCTTTTCGGCCTGCGCCGCCGGTTTCGCGACCACCCTGCCGGTCCTCCTCCTCCTGCGTTGCACAACCTTTATCGGAGTCTGCGTCGAGTTTGTCGCCGCCGTCGCCTGGCTCGCTGAGCTCTTTCCCAACTCGAAGCAGCGTGAGGCGGTGCTTGGCTATACCCAGGCCTTCTCCTCGCTCGGCGGGGTCATGGTGAGTGGCATGGCGTGGATTATTGCCCGCAACGTGACGGCGCTGCCGGCGATCTATGGCCGTCAGGACGACTGGCGCTATCTGCTCATCTCCGGGCTCATCCCGGCGATTCCGCTCATTATCATCCGTCCCTTCCTGCCGGAGTCGCCAGTCTGGCAGGAGAAGAAGGCGGCCGGCACACTCAAGCGACCCAGTCTCGGAGAGATCTTCCAGCCCGCTTATCGCCGGACGACCATTGTCAGCACGCTTATGTTCGCCTGCAGCCTTGGGATCGCTTTTGGTGCTATCCAGCAGATTCCCCAGATTGTGCCGGGTCTTCCCGAGGTCAGCATCCTGCCGCCACCCCTCCAACGCCCGATCGTCGCCTCTGTTCAGCAGTGGCAGGAGCTCGGCGGCCTTGCCGGCCGGTTCGCGCTGGCGGCACTCGCGCTCTGGATTGCCAGCCGCCGTGGTCTGATCCGGATCTTCCAGATACCCGGATTGATCATCCTCCCCCTGGTCTTCATCTTTCCGGCGACCTCCAGTCTCGACGGCCTCAAGTGGGGGATCTTTCTGGCCGGCTTCTTTACGGTGGCGCAGCTGAGCTTCTGGGGCAACTATCTGCCCCGTGTCTATCCGACTCACCTCCGTGGTACCGGTGAGAGCTTTGCCGCCAACATTGGTGGGCGAATGATCGGAACCTCGGCGGCACTCCTGACGACTCGAGTCATCGGAATGGTCCCCGCCGGCTCTCCGGCGACACGCCTTGCCTACGCCGCTGCTATCGTTGGCGGACTTCTCTACGCCATCGGCCTCCTGCTCAGCTTCTTTCTGCCTGAGCCGGCCGAGGAGTTGCCGGAATAGGTGCTCGGTGTGACTCCCAGCCCGGCGGCCGGACATTTCCCGGCGCCGATCACTCTCCTCGGGCACGTCAGAACCGACTGGCTGTCCGTTGGCGCAATCATTCCCGAATGGCCGCAATCACGGGCCATTACCCACTTGATTTTGACCAAATTGAAGTTATACGATCAAGTCAGTGGTGCGCTGCGCCGGTTGGAGTGGCAAATCCGCAATAATAAAGAGGAGACAGAGAGAAGCAAATGAAGAAAGCCGTTTTTATGTTGACCTTGATTGCCGTGTCAATATCCGCTGCCACGGCGACCGTGCCGATTGAGGCTCAGCGCCGGGGTCCGGCAGCCCGCGTCTATAGCACCCAGTGCGCCAAGTGCCACAGTGAGGATGGGAAGGGAATCCCCAGCCTTCAGCCGCCCGATTTTACCGATCCGAAGTGGCAGGCCTCGCGTACGAACAAACAGCTCACCAATGGCATTGCCAATGGCATTGGGGTGATGCCCGGATTCAAGGGAGCGCTGAAACCTGCGCAGATCGCGGCCCTTGTCTCGTATGTTCGTGCCTTCAAAAAATGAGACGACGGGGCGTGCACCCGGTAAGGCAAACTGAAATGGCAGGCCTGGTGAAGGAGTCTCACCCGGCCTGCCATCTCTTTCTGCCTGCTCCGAACCTACCTGATCGACCTGATCAGTGACTGAAAGTCCTTTGCCGCCGCATTGACCGTCTTTTCAGGACCGGTGAGCTTAAAGAAGACCTCGCCACCAGGGGACTCGACAATCGCACCAAGCAGGCGGTAGCCCGGCTTGGGGGTCGTCGGTCCACCCATACCCATCCCGCCGGCATTGAAGGTCCCGTTCAGTTCGACGAAGCTGACTGGAAATCCGTTGATCGTCTCCCGGCGCTGCTTTGCCTGTCTGGTCGAGGGGCCGCCGTCGGGCTGGCTGAACTGGCCAATCCAGCGCTCGAGGTTGGCCTGTACGCCGCCTCCGATATTGAGGAAGACGGCACACTCAGCGCCATCAGAGTCGCCAGATGTGGGTGAGATGAGGTAAGTTGCCGCCCGCATCGGCTTCTCGGGTCCCGCTTTCCAGTTTGCAGGGGGCGTCCAAGTAAGTGGCTGGTCAGAGTTGCCAGCGCCCATCGTCGGGGCTGCCACGCCACGGTCACCCGCTTCTTCTGAATCGTGCCCGATTGCAAGACCGGAGCTGTTCCCGCTGCTCTGTCGCATCGGGACCGTCTCCGGAGCCGGGGCCACCTCTTTTGGCGCCGAAGAACAGCCGATGATCAGCAATGGGACGATCAGGACTCCCTTTCGCAATAGATTTGAACTCATAATTCGAGGCCTCCTTCTGTACGATCGTTGATGAGTCCCGTCCGGGAGCTGTTCGTCAGCCCGCAGTCTTCGTACGGGATCTCTCACGGAAGATTACGATAAAGAGCACGAGCACGATCGCGGCGAAGATCGCCGGGATTGTCCAGATCGGAGTCCATTCAAGCGACTTGAGCTCCGAGCGACGCAGGTCTTCCTTCTCGGCTTCGAGCTGACTGATCTGCTTGTTGAGCAGTGCCAGGTCTTCCTTAATGACACCGGCTCGCAAATTCTCGAGATCCTTGATCTCCCTGGCCTTATCAGCAGCCGCAGTGGCAAACTGCCCTGCCGCTTCCGGAGTGTAGCGCGCCTCGACGATGCCCGCGATCTGGGCGCCGATCAGCATTCCAAGTCCAAGGGTGAAGAGCACCAGCAGCCCCTGCGCCTGGGCCCGAATCCGGTTTGGCGCAACCTGGT
>JBEGMZ010000436.1:0-3280 GCA_041182745.1 Acidobacteriota bacterium | reverse complement strand
CGATTATTGAGAGGCTGGCCGAGGTGGGGCGGGCTCCGGGAGGGTTTATCGCCGAGACCTGCCCGAGTGTTGGCGGGCAGATCTTCTTTCCGCCGGGCTACCTGCCAAATGTCTACCGGCTGGTACGGGAAGCCGGCGGTATCTGCGTCGCCGACGAGGTGCAGACTGGTTATGGTCGGATTGGAACCCATTTCTGGGCCTTCGAGGCCCACGGTGTCGTCCCGGATATGGTCGTCATGGGAAAACCGATCGGGAACGGCCATCCAATTGGGGCGGTTGTAACGACTGCTGAAATTGCCGCGTCATTCGATAACGGGATGGAGTTTTTCAGCACTTTCGGTGGAAATCCGGTTTCGTGCGCAATTGGTCTGGCGGTACTCGATGTTCTTGAAGAGGAGGGGCTTCAGACGCACGCCCAAAAGACAGGTGACCATCTGCTGGCCCGGTTGAGGCCGCTGCTGGAGCGATCGCCCCTGGTGGGCGACGTGCGGGGCTCGGGACTCTTCCTCGGGATTGAGCTGGTCCGCGATCGCATAACCCTGACTCCGGCGGCAGCCGAGGCCTCGTATGTTGCTAACCGGCTTCGCGAAGAGGGGATTCTGCTGGGCACTGACGGTCCACACCACAATGTCGTCAAGATTCGTCCGCCGATGCCGTTTGCGGTGGGTGATGCCGATCAGCTCGCCGAGGTCCTGACGAGGGTTCTCGACGAGTGTCTTTGATCATCCTGATGAGGTGAGCTAACGATGAAACGATACCTGCTCTTCCTGTTGCTGGCCTTCACTCCGGATCTGGTCCGGGGACAGGCACCACCCCCTGCCCCACGCCTTGAGAGCATCCTTGAGATCTACGATCTGAAGTCAGGCCGGCGCACGGTTGTCCATCGCGAGGAGGGGAGGTTTGAAGCGCCCAACTGGACACCTGACGGCAGGTCTCTGCTGATCAATCGGCAGGGCCGGCTCCTCAGCATCCCGGTCGAGGGCGGAGAACCCCGGCTGATCGAGACCGGAGAGGTGAGGCAGCTCAATAATGATCACGGAATCTCGCCGGATGGGCGAATGCTGGCGATCAGCCACAACAATCGCAACTTCGCGCCGCGTGACAACTCGATGATCTACCTGGTGCCGATCACGGGTGGAGATCCGCGGCTGGTAACGCCGAAAGCTCCTTCCTACTGGCACGGATGGTCACCCGATGGCCGACGGCTGGCTTTCACCGCCAAGCGGGATGGCGACTTCAATATCTTCACCATTCCAGTCGAAGGTGGAGAGGAGCGTCAGCTGACGACAGCCCCCGGGCTCGATGACGGCCCGGACTATTCGCCGGATGGCCGTTACATCTACTTCAACTCCGTCCGGAGTGGAAGCATGCAGATCTGGCGAATGCGAGCCGACGGTTCCGCTCAGACCCAGCTTACCAATGATCAGTACAACAACTGGTTCCCCCATCCCTCACCCAACGGACGGAACATCGTCTTTCTCAGCTACCTTGATCAGATCGATCCGGCGACCCATCCGGCCAACAAGAGCGTCGCCCTGCGTCTGCTCGACCCAAAGAACGGTAAAGTGCGTGAGCTGGCGCGGTTGGTTGGCGGGCAGGGGACGATCAATGTTCCAAGCTGGTCACCCGACAGCCGCCGCTTTGCCTTTGTCTCCTATCGAATCCTGCCGCAATAGGCTGGTCTTCAGAGACGACGCAGCGCCTCGATGATCGTCGGCTCTTCCGTAGGTTGGACGGTACGAAGGTCGATGGTGAGCCGGTCGTTGACGATTCGGGCGATGATCGGAGTCGAACCGTTCCGGAGTCGTTCCTCGATCTGAGGTGGTGTCAGCGCCGTGGAGCTGACCGCGATCAGAGTGGTTGGAAGCTCTGTCTCCGGAGCCGACCCGCCACCGACGACCGAGGCTCCGTCAATCAGCTCGACAGAGGTCGATGGCGTGAGTGGAGCGCATCGCTCGATCAGCGATCGGGCACGGATGGCAATCTCATCGCGCGTCGCGTGAAGTGCGGCCAGAGCCGGTATCTCCCGCTCAGCTTCGCGCCGCAGATAGCTTCCGATGGTTGCTTCGAGTGCGGCATAGGTCAGCTTGTCGACCCGCAGGGCCCGCATCAGCGGGTTTGAGCGAATCCGGCTCATCAGGTCGGGCTCACCAAGGATGATGCCGCACTGCGGTCCTCCCAGCAGCTTGTCACCGCTGAAGGCGACGACTGATGCTCCCGCCGTTAGCGATGCCGCCACCGTCGGTTCGTCGTGCAGGCCAATCCCGCTCAGATCGACCAGGGCGCCGCTTCCCTGATCCTCGAAGAATGGCAGCTGGTGGGCTCGGGCAAGATCGGCCAGTTCGGTCAGCGTAGGTTTTTCGGTGAATCCGACGATACGATAGTTCGATGGATGGGCACGGAAGATAACCCGGGTCTCGTCGTTGATTGCCTGCGCATAGTCGCTGAGCCGGGTTCGATTGGTGGTACCGACCTCACGGAGTCGAGCGCCGGACTTGGCGATCACGTCCGGGATCCGGAACGATCCTCCGATCTCAACCAGCTCACCGCGTGAGATGATCACCTCGCCCCCCTCGGCAAGGCTGTTGAGGGTCAGCAGTACGGCGGCGGCACAGTTGTTGACGACCGCAGCGCTGCCGGCGCCGACCAGATCGCGGAGCATCGACTCCAGGCCGCTGCCGCGCTTTCCGCGACGGCCCGTCTCCAGTTCGTACTCAAGGTTGCAGTAGCCACTGGCAGCATCGCTGATAGCCCTGAGCGCTGCCGGGCTGAGCGGAGCTCGCCCGAGATTGGTGTGGAGAACAACTCCGGCCGCATTGATCACCCGCCGGGTTCGCTGCCGGTCCCGGATTCCAAAGCAATCAGTGAGGCGGCGGGTAATCTCGTCGATCACTCCCCCGGCAATCGGGGGAGGCAACCCGCCGTTCTGCCTGATCTCCGCGCGGAGCTCGCGCAGAATCTCGCGTAACCGGTCACGGACATTGTCACGTCCGGCCTGATCGATGAATGGCCGCAGTAGCTCTTCGCGCAGAAGCTGGTCGATCGATGGCAGCGCCCGCAGTGCCTCTTCGCTCATAACCTGAAACCTGTCTCCTCGAAGGTCGCACGGATCGACTCGATGATCCGCGGGTGATTCTCGCCGTTACTGGCGACGATTCCGCACAGATTGCGGATCGAAGTGTCAGTGTAACGCAGTGGATCTCCGTTAATGTCGGTGACCGTTCCACCAGCGGCACGCAGAATCGCCTCGGGTCCGCAGGTATCCCAGATGCTTGTCCGC
>JBEGMZ010000435.1:0-2535 GCA_041182745.1 Acidobacteriota bacterium | reverse complement strand
TACCAAGGCAGAGCGGCAGCGCGATCAGAAAGACCAGAAAACCTGATGCAAGGTCGTCTCTCCAGCGCTTCCCGGCTTCTTTTGATAAATTATCCATTCCTTAATCCTCATCTTGTCCGATTTAGCGACCAAACCCGAAGGCGAGCGTAGAATACCGATCGGCGGCGCCGGTGGGTATCCCCTCGGCAGGGTAGTTCGGCCGACTGTTTTCAGGGGTATCGCCGCAGAGGCACCTTTGCTGGTAGAATCTGTGGCTATATAACCTATAAACTTGTCGCCTGGAGTCGCCGTTATATGTTGGTATGTTGATATCTTGATGGGTTGACAGGTTCAGCTGACAGGTTCAATGAATATATCGTGCTGGGTTACGGGATGGTGAATGTCTGAGATTAGTTCTGATTAACAGTTACAGTCCGTGGAAAATTGAATGCCGACGAGGACAACCAATCGATCACTCTGGATTCTGACGGCCGGGTTTGCCCTGGTCATCGTCACACTGGCGGTGCTTGCCTGGCTTGGTTTGAGCCAGGCAGAAGAGATCCGGAGGCAGGCCTCAGTGCTGGTGGATGAGCATCTCTCGACCCTCAAGCTGATCGAGGGGCTTGAGTTTGAGCAGCACCGCGCAAGTACACTGCTGCTTGCCGTCTCGCGACCAGGAGCGCACCGGTCGATCAGCAAGCTGGATGAATTTGAAAGATCGCTGCCGGGTCTGGCGGCCGAGGGAGCGCAGATCCTTCCCAGTCCGCTCTGGGCCGACCTGACCGGTATTGGTCAGGCCTATGCGGCCACGATCCGTGAGGCAATGGCGCATCCGGAAGCGATCGACACCACTCTGCCGGTGGTTCAGGATCGTTATGACGAGTTCATCAGGTTGATCGATGATGCCCTCAAACTTGACGCCCTGCGCGCGGCGGCTGGCGGCCGCAGCATTGCACAGGCGTCGACTCAGCTGACAAGCGAGAGCGGTGGACTGCTGGTCGGGGCGCTCATTCTCTCCCTGACCTGTGCCTTTATCACCATTCGGTTCACCCAGCAGTCGCTGCAGCGGATCGCCTGGCAGGGCCGCGAGCTCAACCGCGTTTCGTGGCATCTGATTCAGGGCCAGGAAGAGGCGGCACGTCGCTTCTCCCACGAGCTGCACGATGAACTGGGTCAGGCCCTGACCGGGCTCAAGGCGATCATCTCCGCCATTCAGCCGGCTGAACTTGAGGCCCGACGCACGTCCTGTCTCACGCTGCTCGATGAGACAATTGGCAACGTCCGTGAGCTGTCACAGCTCCTCCGGCCAATCATTCTTGACGATTTCGGTCTTCCGGCGGCGCTTCGCTGGCTGGCCGAACGGTTTGAGGAGCGGACAAGGATCGAGGTGGAGACGATCTTCAGCGGCATTGACCGCCTCCCGGATGAGGTCGAGACCCATTTTTACCGCATCACGCAGGAGGCGCTGACCAATATCGCCCGGCATGCCGGGGCGACCAGCGCAAGGATTGAACTGCTCCAGACAGATGGTCGAATCGTTCTCACGATAACCGACAACGGAACCGGGCTTCCTCCGGACCGGCTTGCTGGAAGGCTCGAATCACCGAGTCTCGGGCTGGTTGGGATGCGCGCCCGCGCCGACCAGCTTGGTGGGCAGTTCAGCCTCACCAATCAACCTGGCGGAGGTGTCAGGGTCACGGTCAGTGTTCCGGCCCGTCCGGTCGGGGAGGTGGAGAGGGAGAGGGATCTGGGTTGAATGATGTCTGAAAAGAGAATCTCAGTATTGCTGGTCGATGATCATGCCGTTGTAAGGCAGGGGTTTCGGATGATCCTGTCAGCCGAGCCCGACATTGAAGTTGTCGGAGAGGCTGCCAATGGTCGCGAAGCGATCGGTCAGGCAGAGTGCCTCCAGCCGGATGTCGTCCTGATGGACGTCTCCATGCCGGAGCTGAACGGAATTGAAGCGACCCGCCGGATCGTCGCCACCGCCCCACGGACCCGCATCCTTGCTCTCAGCATGCACCACGACGCAGTCTATGTGCGGGAGATTCTCCGCGCCGGGGCGAGTGGATACCTGCTCAAGGAGGCTGGCGATCACGATCTTCTGACCGCAGTGCGCGCGGTTGCCCAGGGCCAGGGGTACCTCAGTCCGGCTGTCTCCGATGCGGTGCTCAACGACTACCGCAAGCACGTTACCGATCCGATCGACCTCCTCACCAGCCGCGAAAGAGAGGTACTCCAGTTGATTGCCGAGGGGAAGACCAACAAGGAGATCGCAATTGTGCTCGACTTGAGCGCCTACACCATCGAATCACACCGGGGCCGGATAATGGAGAAACTGAATCTTCACAGCGCTGGTGAGCTGGTACGATTCGCTTTTCGCAACGGTCTGATCAACTGAGTCCGTTTCAATCTCTTCACGGATCTGCACCTCAGGATCTGAAATGGTTGTGACCGCGGATTGGAAGCGGACGGGGTGGACCATCTCCACGGAGCGTGAGGATTGCCTGGTCGGATGATCGGCGTTCGACCATCATACCGATCGGCGTGATAGCG
>JBEGMZ010000434.1:0-2739 GCA_041182745.1 Acidobacteriota bacterium | reverse complement strand
GTAAGCTTTCGGTGAGACGGCGTGAAATCGATACCCGTTTTGCCTATCCTCCCCTCCGTCACAATTTCCTTTCGACGGAGGTACTCCATGAATTCGACCACTCCTCAGGATCTGCTCGATCTCAAATCGTGTATCGATCTCTGGCGCAGTACCCGGCGGTTTATTCGTCAGCCGATTCCTGATGATATCCGTCTTGCCATTGCCCAGGCCGCCTCTCGACATTCTCCCAGTCTTGTCAAAAATGTTTTGCAGCTCCATCCCTATCGTTTCAAACCGGCTTCATCTTAAACTACTAAATCCGCCAAGTCCGCCTCTTCACTTCAGCAGATTGACTTTGTCACCCTCGCTCCAACTACTGATCCATTACCCGCTCTCTGCCATCTTCAGATCAACCGGCGGGATGGGGCTCATCTCACTCTCTCCCTCCCACCATCGAGCCCTGACCTCGTCAAGGAGATCTGCCTCGCCTTTATCCGTGGTGGCTCCCGATGATCCAGCTCGTCCCGCAACTTCGCGTTCTTATTGCCTGCCAGCCAATCGACTTCCGTAATGGTATCGACGGACTGGCGGCGCTGTGCAAGCGACAACTCGCTGAAGATCCCTTCTCGGGCACCCTCTTCGTCTTCCGCAATCGTCGCGCCTCCGCTCTCAAACTGCTCTGCTATGATGGCCACGGTTTCTGGCTCATCACCCGCCGTCTCTCCCAGGGACGGCTCCGCTGGTGGCCCGACCATCCAGGCACACCTCTCCATCCCACCGAGTCTCATCAACTCGCCGTTCTTCTCTACAACGGCCTGCCTGATCGCGCCTCTTTTGCTTTGCCTTTTCGGAAGCTCAATTCCGCCTGATCATTATGCCGCCCTGGCCATCCGCGCCTCCCGGTAGTTCCAGGGCAGATACCTCTCCGGACTCCTCAGCGCTTCCGCCTCATCCCTGATTATTGTCACCAGGTAGTCCCACGCATCTACTCCATTCAATCGGCACGTCTGGATCAGCGAGCTCAGGATATCTCCTGTCTCAGCACCTTTCAGCGTCTTGTAGAACAGCGAGTTGTTCCTGATCAGCACCGCCTTCCGCAGCGTCCGCTCCGCCTCGTTGTTATCCAGCGGCGCACCTTCCACCCTCAACCAGAGCGTCAGCCTCTCCCAGTGTCTCACCCAGTATCGCAGCGCCTTCCCAAGGTCTGAATTCGGCTCGACCTGGCCTTCTCCAAGTTGGGCCTCGATCCACTCCCGCAGCCCGCTCATTATCGGCCCGCTCTTCTCCTGGTGCAGCGCCAGCCTTTCCGCCGGGGGCATCGATCGCGCCTTCTGCTCGTTGTCGTAGATCATCGATACCGCATCCAGAATCATCTTACTTTCCACCGGATACTTCTCTCGCAGATCAAAGATCTCTCGTCGCGCATGGACAATGCAGTATCCACTCTTTACATCCTTCACCCGACTCAGGTTCGCCGACAGTGCATCACTCATCGTAATCATCGCTGACCTGCCAGGGGCTCTATTCTCAAGCAGTTTTGCCAGGTTGATCCCGGCATGCGCCCTCCCACTCTGGTAGAGCGCGATCTTCCTCTCCCCCCACACCGCGACAAAACCCGTCGTCTGCGTCGCGCTCCCTTTCTCTTTCTTGTCTTCGCCCAGACACGAGAGAATCCTCACTCTTGTATCATCCAAATGGCAGATCTCTCCGTTTGCCGCCAGCTTCAACAGGTGGTTGAAGATTGATTTTCCTATCCTTGCCGTCTCCGCCGACCTCTCCCATAGTGTCGTTTTTGATAGTGGTACGCCCCTCATCCGCTGCAGCTCTTCCATCCGCGTCCACGGCATCCCCATTCCATATTTCATCACCGCGATCGTCGCGTCACACGTTGCATCATACGTCTCGCTCTTTACACCTGCCGGTGGGGTCGCTTCATATCTCTGCTGGCAACTGCTGCACCGCAGAACCTCACACTTGTAGACCGTCGCATTGATTAGCGGCTCACTCTTGAATTGGAGCAGATTTTTGGGCGCCTTCAGATCATAGAGGTGGCCCTGGCATCCCTCTCCCGGACACTCGTCCCCAGCCTCCAGCTCTTTGTTCTCGCATTCGACCACTGCCGCTCCGTGATACTCACTTATCGCTCGGTGGCCATGTCCGCCAGCTCTTGCCTGCGTTGTCCCCTCGTTTTTCTCTGTTTTCTCACTCGGCTCCGCTTCTCCCTCCGGATCATCCCGGTCCGCTGACTTTGTCCCCCCTCCGCGCTTTCTTTGTTTATTACTCTCTGACTTCTTGCCGAAGATCAGTTTTTGCAGCTTCGTCAGCGTCGCGTTCTTCTTCTCCAGCAGGTTGACCATCATCAGTACTGTTCGCAGCAACCTCTCGATCTTATTCTTCGCTGCCGGGTCGAGGTTGGTCTGGCGGATCTGCCTGATCAGCCCTTCCACTTCACTCCGGCTGGTTGATGGGATCTCGTTCTCTTCCATTGATCGCCCTCACATTTAATTTGGGATTTTAAACCGGGCCCATCAATACCATGGTCGTCTCAAAATTAATAGGGCGCTGCCGATCACATACAGGATTATTCTTTCGATTTCACGCCTGCTCACCGAAGGCTTACAATTGATCCAGCAATATTTGCCCAAACCCCGACGGAATCGAAAAGGAGGACGCCCTCCCGTCGACGATCGGAAGTGCTTCGAGGGTATTCTTTGGATTCTCTGGACCGGCGCTCCGTGGAGTGAACTACCTGAGAAATAC
>JBEGMZ010000433.1:0-3316 GCA_041182745.1 Acidobacteriota bacterium | reverse complement strand
GTCTACCAGTGCTTCATCGACCGGAAAAGGGTGACCGCACGATTTGAACAGGTTGAGGAGGTCGAAGAGTTCGACCGGCTCAGCCAGGCTTCGGCCGCCCAGGGTCATCCCGGCCTCGCCTCACGCCCACCGCGCCCTGATCAGATCGAGGATCGCCGGCTCCGCGAGGCGACTGAGGCCGCCCTGGCCCAGGCTCTTGCCCTGATCGATCCACGCGAACGGCTCCTTCTCAACTACTACTATTTTGACCACCTGAAACTGCGCGAGATCGCCCAGATTATGGCCGTCCACGAGGCAACCATCAGCCGCTGGATCTCAAAGGCCGAACGTGAAGTGCGCCGCCGGACAGAGGAGGTCCTCAAGCGAGACTTCGGATTCCAGCGCGCCCAGATCGCCGAGTGTCTTGAGCTTGCCGCCCGCTCCGAGGTCGATGTTCGGGGTCTTCTGCGTGACGTCAAAGGGCCTTCGGTTGAACGTGCTCCATAAATCTGCAACTTTTTCGCAAGTTTTCCGGCGTCACTTCGTTCACAACACTGGAACAAGTGGCAAAATTGAAGAAACAGGTTCAGTAAGTAGTTCAGTAAGCAGTTCAGTAGGCAGTTCAGTAGGCAGTTAAAAAAGACCTGCTTTTCTCAAAAAGACCTGCTTTCCCGTTACCAGGCCGTTATTAAGTATCAGGCCTTCATTAAGATAGAGTAAGCCGTGCCAAGCGAAGCAAACAACACCACTGACGAATTCAGCCCCGTTCTCCGGCGGTACCTGCGCGAGCAGAGATCTCTGGAGTGTTCCGGCTTCGACGCCGACCTCGCGTCAGCCTACCTTGAACAGTCTCTGACCCCCTTCTCACGCCACCAGTATGAAGACCATCTGAATGGCTGCCCCTCCTGTCGAGGGCATCTTTTTCAGCTCGCGAACCTGGTCGATCTGACTCCGGCCATTGACCTGCCCGGAAGAGTGGCGACGGAGGTGAGTTCGGCCCCGAGGGTTGCCGAGGCTGTCCGTGAGTGGATCGATCGGCTGCGCGAACTATTTGTGGCGCCGGTCAGGATGCCGGCAGTCGCCGTGGCACTGACGGTGACGGCCCTCGTCGCTGGCGTGATCGCCTGGCAGTTCAGGCCGACAAAACAGGATCCATCCGGAGAGCTTGCCGCGGCCACCTCTCCGAAACCAACAACCGGAGAGAGCCTGACCGAAGGCACGACTGGCGGTGCGACCGTCTCGGAGGGCGAAAAGACCGGCCCGCTCACAAACTCAGCCCCCGGCTCGTCGCCCGCCGCCCGCATCACGGCCCCGGCCACTTCCGTTGCGCCGCCGGCCGCGAACGGAGAGACCACCATCGCCGAGGCTGTCGCCGCCGCGCAAAGTCTGCCCAGCGCCCCAAATATTGCCTCCGGAATCGATCTCCTCGGTGAGACGCGACCTGATCTCGAGACCCGACCGGTTAGCGGTGGCTCGATCGCGATCAATACCCGCCCGGTCAGTCAGCCAAAAGTAGCGAAGAGTGAGCTTGGAGATGACTCGGTCGCATTCCAGGTTCCTGACATCCAGGCCCTGCGTGGATTTGTCTCACCCCGTTCCCGCCGTGCCGCTTCGACGGCCGAGACTGGCAATATCAGAGTCATCGGCGACAAGACCTTCATCCTCGAGGGGCGTACCTGGGTTGACCAGGAGTTTCATCAATTGATGCGCAGCAGTGGCAGCGTCACACTCACTCACGGCGATGAGACCCATGAACGGCTCGTCGCTGAAAATCCGGCACTCGCCGAGTTCTTCACTCTGCGGCCGGTGACGGTCGTCTGGAAGGGCAGGGTCTACCGCGTTCTGGCGAGGTAGGTTGGCTCTGGCAGCCCGGAATCTGGCGTCGTCACTTAAAATCCCTCTTCCTCTTTACCAGCCTATGGGGTGGTCATATAATCCGAAGGTCTCGTCTTGAGCGGGCTTGCGTCCGGCATAGGGCGAGGCAGCGCTGCTTGTGACGCAACTCTAAATGCCACGCAAATTTAAAGATGGAGCAGATCTGATATTTTGAAGCTCACGATTCCACTCCTGGTGTCTATTCTTGTTTTGTCACCGATGATCAGCCCAGTTGCCGGGAGGCGCGGGGAGCCATTGGCCCGGCCCCAGGTCTCGGCGCGACTAAACCCGCAGATTGAACTCAACCCGCAGATTGAACTCAACCCACAGATTGAGAAGATACTGGGAGAGGTCTCGGCGGCGCGGATCGAGGCGGTGATGCGGAAGCTGGTCGGCTTCGGGACGCGCCACACTTTGGGCGAGACAGAGAGTTCAGAGCGTGGAATCGGGGCGGCGCGTCGCTGGATTCGCGCCGAGTTTGAGCGTTACAGCCGGGAGGCTGGCGGGCGTCTGGTGGTGACGGAGGATGCCTTCATCCAGCCGCCAACGGCGCGGGTCAAGCAGCCGGTCAATGTGGTCAATATCGTTGCGACGCTGCCCGGGACGCAGGCGGAGTCGAAGGAGAGGCTGGTGGTTGTCGCCGGCCATTACGACTCGATCTGCTTCCCGTATGACGACACGCAGTGCGACGCGCCGGGGGCGAGTGATGATGCCTCGGGGACGGCGGCAGTGCTGGAGATGGCACGGGTAATGTCGAAGTACCAGTTCGACGCGACGATCGTCTTTCTGGCGGTGGCAGGTGAGGAGCAGGGGCTGCTCGGCTCGACCCACTGGGCGGAGGAGGCGCGTCGAAAGCAGTTGCGGATCGAGGCCATGATCACCAACGATATCGTTGGCAACACCCTCGGTGGCAATGGAGTTCGTGACAATGCCCGGTTAAGGGTCTTCTCCGAGGGAGTACCGTCAAACGAGACCCCGGCCGAGGCGCGGCTGCGTCAGTCGGTTGGGGGTGAGAATGACAGCCCCTCGCGCCAGCTGGCCCGCTACATTAAAGAGATTGCCGAGCAGTACCTGAACAATTTTGAGGTAACACTGGTCTTTCGCCGCGATCGGTATGGACGGGGAGGAGACCACATCCCTTTTCTGCAGGCCGGTTATCCGGCCGTCCGTTTTACTGAGCCGAACGAGGACTTCAACCGACAGCATCAGCGGGTGCGCGAAGAGAATGGGGTGAAGTATGGCGACGTGATCGAGATGGTCGACTTCGGCTACATTGCAAAAGTGACGCAGGTCAATGCGGCGACCGTGGCCGGCATCGCGCTGGCGCCGGCAGCTCCGGCCGGAGTCGGGTTCAAGTCGGCCCGGCAGCAGTATGACGCCGTCCTGAGCTGGAGCCCGGCGACTGAGCCGGATGTGGTGGGGTATCGAATTCTCTGGCGTGAGACTTGGCAGCCATTCTGGC
>JBEGMZ010000432.1:0-5444 GCA_041182745.1 Acidobacteriota bacterium | reverse complement strand
CTGATCGACGGCCAATCGAAACGGTCATGGGGATGGTGTAACCGACAGTTACTCCATCCCCTCTTATATTACCCACCGATCGAATATCTCCTTAGCGCTCGAAAGCCGAACCATCCAGTCAGAGTGACCGGCAGAGATAACCCGAACAGTCCGATCAGGACGCGGCTGAGGAGGCTGCCCAGACTCTCCTCCTCGTACTGAAATACAGGGAAGTTGTCATAGTCGGTCGATCTGAGCTCGACCCGCTGAATCAAGAGAGGCGTGAAGTATGACCGCCACTTCTGGTGAAAGTCCTCGACGAGGCGCAGAAAGTGGCGATAGCGGGAGAAGCTTGTACCGGCGACATCGTTGAGGGTCGACTGCGTCACGATGGCCGGCGAGAGAAAGCGCCACCGATCGATTAGTGACTGCTGAAGAAGTGTCTGCTGATCAAAATGGTCGATCACTGGCTGAACGAGACGCTCTGTCTCAGCCTGGATGGCGAGTGAGCGGAGAACGAAGTCATTCGGGTCAACTTCGCGACCAGTGACAAGCTCCGGGTGATCCTCAAGGTAACGGGCCATAAGTGCGCTTCCCCGCGCCGTGGCCTCCGTCGAGGCGCGTCGCGTCGCCTGGACCATCTCGATTCTTGATGGGACCGGATGAATCGCAGTGACGACCAGATTGAGTATCGACGGGATCAGAAGGACAAAGAGGAGCCAGAGGCCTGCCAGTGACAGGGCATTCGTTGCCGAGGAGCGGCCGGCTCCATTGACCAGGATGGCTAGTGAGAACCAGAAGGCTCCATAGACGCCGACGGTTCCCATCCACAAGAGCAGCCGAGAGAAACCTTCACCGGTAGTAATCTTCCCACCACTAATCAAAAATCCGGTGATCGAGAGGCCAAAGGTGAAAGAGAGAATGATCAGCGTACGCACCAGAACCTTGCCCAGAACATAATCACGCAGGCGGACGGGCTGGGAGAGGATCATCTGCAGAGTCCCCTGTTCCCGTTCAGCCGAGAGAAGATTGTAACTGAGTACAAGAATGAGCAGCGGGTAGATGTAGATGATCACGAAGGATGGATCGAAACGTCCGGCAAGAAGATTGGCAGGATTTTCAACCTCTTCATTATTCAGGAAGGTCTGTCTGCTCTGTGAGCTTACTCTGAAATAGTATGGATAAAGATCGCTCTGCCCAACACTGAGTGAGGCCAGCGGGCCCGGCGGAAGTATTGCATATCTTGTCCCCGCACGGCTGGCGGCAACTGATGGTAGTCGCGGATTGGTAAAGGCTGAAGCCGCTTTTGCTCCCTGCTCGATCCTGGTCAGCTCGGCCTGTGATTGAGAATAGCGGGATCGTTCTTCATTTTGCGCGGCGGAGAGCGCTGTCTGCTGGAAGGCTACCCAGGCGGAGCCATTGCTGGCTCCATACCCGATCAGTAAGGCAAAGAGGGTAGTGATGAACCAGAGGGTGCGATCGACACGGAGTGATCGCCATTCGTGACGCATGATTATTTTGATCATAAGGGGTTAGTCGACCTTCATCTGTCTGGCCAAGAGAATGGCTGCGCCCAGTGATGCCAGACACCAGGTTGCCAGAATTGCCAGACTCGTCCGTTGCCGGGTCAGGGCGATCCTCGTCGATGGAGCTTCATACCGGAATTCGTCGACTGTCTGCCAGAGGCCTGGTTGCGCCTGGTAGCTGAAGTCTTTCTGAACAGCGTTAAAGGTCAGATCGTCGTTCATCTTCCGGATCAGCATCCGTCGATAGGATTCGGCCGCCGCCGCGAAATCCTGGTGATGAAAAAGGTCTGTTCCCGCCAGCCCCATCGAGAATGACTGCATGGCCATCATCGGGGCGAGAAGGCCTGTCCACCATTTCAATCGATTCTGCTGCTCAAATCTGGCCCAGAGATCCCCATAGTGGCGATCGAAGACGCGGTTACCGTGCTCTTCACTCTCCTGGAGAGAGAGACCGGCAAAGTTGATGGGCAGGGCCTCGATCCGGTCGACACCATACTGTTTCATGACCTTCTCGCGAAGAGCTGCCGTTCTCTTGTCCGCGCTGTCATGACCATCCGGGCCGCTCTGCATCTCGCGATCGATAGCCTGCTGAAAACTGAAGGCGGAGGGGGTTGGATAAATACGGCGTCCGATATCGGCAACTGCGCGTGGTGCAATCACCCCGTTGATGACCCAGAACCCTAGCAGGAGGACAAGTGCCATCTGGGCTGATTTGGCGCGGGCGGAGACAGCAAGAGTCACGCCGATAAAGAGACCGAAGTAGAGCAGGTAGCCAAGGGACATCCAGGCGAGACGTGTCAGGCTCGCACCCGGAGGCGCACCATTAGAGGCCAGAAGAAGAGCGCTCACCCCGATGATCGTTGCGGGGAGCAACAGCAGGCCGAGCGCACCGGAGACGCCCAGCGCTTTGCCCCAGACAAGATCGCTCTGGCGAACTCCGACGCTGATCAGCTGACGAAGCGTGCCATGTTCGCGCTCTCCGGCAAAGGTCGAGAAGGAGAGGAGGATAATAAGGAGCGGAATCAGCAGTTGCAGGACGGTCGAGGCAGTAAGCTCTCCAAATCGCTGCACGGCAGTTGAGTCCTGAGCCGGGCGATACTTGAATTCGTTCTGTTTGTGGGCTTCAAGCCAGACCGACTGGCCAACAAATGAGTCGATACCACGATCGAGCATCGACGGAAGCATCCGGGGCTTGAAGGCGTAGACGCCGTAGTGGGCGGCTGAATGCGGATTCTTGGCAGGCTGGCGCAGCCACTGCTCACGGGTCTCAGCCTGCGCCAGTTCGTGCTGGCGTTTCAGTTCGCGGTAGTGCTGGCCACCCATTAGGAGTGAGGTGAGCAGCAGAACCAGGACGATGCCGGCGGCGAGACGAAATCTGCCATCACGCAGCATCTCGGTAAATTCCTTGCGAGCAATAATAATAATGTTGATCATCGTCGTTTCTCTCGGGCTTCAGGTAACTCAACGGATTATACTGACAAGAGATTCCGGTGCTTAATAACAGAGCTGGATAACAGCGCAAGCTCCTGCACCATCCTGCGGTTTGAAGATGTCTCTGATTCTAAAGAACAACCCATCGATAAGCCTTCAGTTACATTCCTGCAACTCCAGATGGATCACATCCAGCCTGAAGAGGCTGAATGGACCGAAATGATTATAAAGGCAATCTAAATACACTTCATCATGCGTTATTAACAGGTTAGCGGCGAAAGGAATTTCACGACTGGTCAGTTATGAGGGGTCAGTTGTCGAAAAATGCAACCTGATGGTTTTTCGGTCTCGATTCTCTCGCCGGTGAGCCTATCAGTCCGCCTCACTCCTCGTCAGGGTATCGACCGGCCCGCAAGAAATTCCCGACACAGAATCAGAATCAGCACTCAAACCACTGATGGCTGAACGGAGACTGCTCAGCACGCCAGATCGCCCGTTCGTTGAGAAGTGGTCGATTGCTTCAGGTCCCTGGTAATAGCATCACTTTTACAACTGAAACTGAACACCTTGCAGGCGATCCGGTTCGAATATTACCTGATCTACAAAGAGAGAAAGAGTATCTGAGGTGAGCTGAGAGCATTTCAGTCAAATACAAAAGAAGAGGAGACAGGGGCAAGATATGGGGAAATTTCACACAATGGTAATCACTTCATTCCTGGTGGCGTCAGTCTGCCTGACAGCAGCCCAGAATGTTTCAGGTACACTGTCGGGACTTGTTCTGGATACGCAGTCATCACCGATCGCCAATGCGTCGATAGTGCTGACCGATGAGCGTCGTGACTGGCGTCGCGAGATCACCTCGGATGCCAATGGACAGTTTAGATTTACCGGCCTGCTCCCGAGCAACTATCAGATTGAGGTTCGACAGACTGGTTTTTCGGACTATCGTCCCGGGAGTTCGCTGCGTCTGCTGGCTGGAGAGACACCCTACCTCAGTATTACCCTGCGACCGGTCGGGGTGACCGAATCGATTGTCGTGACGGCCAATCTGGATGAGATTGCGCAGGCGCGAACCAAGTCAAATCGTGGCGGAACCTTCAGTGAGACTGAGAATACTGATCTCCCGATGGTTGCCGGAGGGCAGGGACGCAACTATCGCACGCAGGTCTACCTGCTGCCGGGAGTGACACCATCAGCTCAGCGATCCTCGCACGCGCCTTTTTCCATCAATGGACTGCGACCGGTCAACACGGTCAATGTCATGGTTGACGGGGCTGATTTCAATGATCCTCTGATCGGGATATTGAACGGTACCGGGCTGAGTGAGCAGCCCGTCAGTCAGGAGGTTCTTTCTACCACCGAGGTCCAGACCAACAACTACAAGGCAGAGTATGGGCGGGCGGCAGGTGGCACGATCAACCTTGTCACGCAGTCAGGAGCCAACACCTGGCATGGAAAACTCTATAATTTTCACCGCAATGCAGCCTTCGATGCACGCAATCCGATCTTCAATCGCAAAAGCCTCTTCCTTCGCAATCATTTTGGGCTGGTGCTCAACGGGGCGATTATCAGGGATCGACTCTTTTTCAATATCAATGGTGAGGGAGTTGGCGACCGGTCAGTCAATCTGCGTAACTCAGTCTTCACCTTTACGCAACAGGAGCGGGCGACAGCGGTTCCGGCAGTGAGTGCGCTGCTATCCCATTATCCCTTGCCGAATCTGATCACGACCAGTCCAACCCAGCCGAATTTTGATCCAACCGTTCGACGGGCAAGGCAGGGTGGGCTCTTCTACTTTGGCCGGCTCGACTATATCGTCAATCAGACTAACCTGGTCAATTTTCGATATACTAAGACCGCCTCGCAGCCAGTTGGAATCTTCCCCTTCTTTGCCCAGGGAGCAGGATTCTCGTCAGGCAATGGCAGTTATTCAGCGGCCTGGAATTCGACCCTATCGAGTCGGATCACCAACGAGATGCGCGCCTATTACACCTATCGATCCTCCAACTCGATTCCCGATTCTCCGCGCCTGGGTGATCCGGCAGTCAACGGGACAGCCGGATTCATCACCGTCGCGGGAGCGGAACGGATCGGAAGTTTCTTTCGTGACTACACGCAGATGAACAACTATCAGCTGTCGAACGATACATCCTGGTCGGCGGGTGCTCACGGCATCAAGTTTGGTGGAGTGGTCAGATTCATCGAGGCTAACACGACCGCCAATACCAATTTTGACGGGGTAATGGTCTTTGCTTCGCGGACCGATTTTCTGCGAGGGACGCCCGCTGTCTACACGAGAGCCTTCGGAGACCCGCGACTCGATCAGCGGACCCGTGAAATGGGGCTCTACCTTCAGGATGACTGGCGAGTCCGGTCAAATCTTCAGTTTAATGCAGGGCTGAGGTATGAGGTCTATGGTACGCCCAAGGATCGAAATGGCCGGGTGAGCGCCAACTACGAAACAGACCTGAACAACCTGGCACCACGATTCGGCTTTGCCTGGACACC
>JBEGMZ010000431.1:0-3109 GCA_041182745.1 Acidobacteriota bacterium | reverse complement strand
AGGTCTCACGTGACTGGAAGAACGAAGAGGCTCCCTCCACCGGTCGCATCGGATCGACCAGCGCCTCGATCACCAGACCGAGCGCCAGATTCATCGCCGTATTGAACTCCCGTTCCTTTTGGCGCAGCAGAAAGAGGAGATGCTCCCGGCTGGCATCACCGATCCCCCCCTCACCAACCCTGGCGATTGCCGCGCGGGTCGATCGCATGCCCGCCGCAAGATCGGTCGCTACCCGCGATGGATCACGCGCGTCGAAGGCCGCTATCGCCGACTCAACGCGCCGGCTGATCTCATTCAATTCGACCGCTATGCCAGCCCCTCCAGGCAGCTTCGCCAGCCCGGTGATCGTCGTGTCGAGGCCATCAAAGAGGCTCTTCTCATCGACCGCCCCCGGGGTGACACTCTCCACCAGCGCAACTCCGGTCAGCGAGGGCCCCGGGGTGGCCCGGCCCTGCCCCCCTCCCTGCGACCGGTGAAGACTGAACCCATCCCGGGCAATCTCGCGATAGGAGCGCCCAGCCAGTGGCGAGTAGTCTCCAACATCGATCTTCAGCGTTGCGATCGACTCGCTCTCGCGCACACTCAAATAGAGCTTCTTAACCTGCCACGGCCGGAGTCCCTCCTGAAGTTGCTCCGGGTAGACCGTCGGATCGGCCGCCGCTCTGAACGCCTCGCGGCTTAAAAGCCCGGCCGCCTGGTGATTGCCGTGGCCATCCCGCGCCTTGCCGTGAAACCGCGAGACTACCACATCCGGTCGGTAGAGCCGGATGGCGTGCACGACATCCCTCAGCACCAGGTCGCGCCCCCAATGCTCAATCGTCTCATCGAGCCGCTTTGAGAAGCCAAAGTCGGCCACCCGCGTAAACATCTGATCGACGCCGTAGAAGCGCCCGGCAGCGAGAAGCTCCTCTGTTCTCAACAACCCCAGCGCATCGTACAGCTCGGGCCCGATCAGATTTGCCCCTCCCTCTCCCCGGTTTAATGTCAGCAGACCGGTTCGCACTCCCTGCCCCCGGCTCAACCAGGTCAGCAGCCCGCTATCCTCGTCGTCCGGATGGGCCGTCGTATGGAGCACCGTCGCCGTTGTTCGCAACCGGAACAGTGCCGGCAGAACCGCAGCCGCTCCGCGGCTCTCTGGAACCTCCGCGACCTGTGCCCGCCCTGCCCCGAGCCGGTCACCACTCACGGCCAACATCGACCCCAACCCTAGAACCATCGCGAGAATTCCATACCGCCTCATCCAACCCTCCTTAAGTACTGCTGGTAGTTTACCGAACCGATTCCGTCAAAGACGGTTTTATGCCTTTCAATCGGTGCAATTGCAATAGCCACGTGATAGAAACCTGATCGCTCGATCCTTTTGGCCCGCGCCAACACTCTTCACCTCAAGCGATCCGACAACCAGCGGTTCAAGAGGCTCCCGGGCAGAAGTGAGCCTGCGCAGCGCCGGCAGCAATAAGACCGCACATTTAACTCCGGAGTCGATGGCTCAGGCAATCTCGACCCAGGCGCGTGAGCGGGCGCTCGCGAAGACGGCATCAATGACCCGCATGTTGGCAAGCGAATCCTCGAGTGGGGTCGGAGGCGGCGTATCATCGATCACGGCCAGCGAAAAGAGGTCACCCTGGATCGTATACTGATCGCACGGCTCAAAGCGGATCTCTTCGGCCTGACCAGCGGACTCGACCAGGATCAAGGCTGGGTTCGCAGGCGGCTGATTGAACGGAATCTCAATCTCGATCCGGCCCTCTTCCCCGATAATATTGACGCGCTGGTATGGATTGAGCCGGGTTCCACAGGTGAAGGTCGAGGTTCGATCACCAAAATCGAGAATGGCAGAGGCCAACCGGTCGACCCTGAACTGGGGATCATTCTCGATCAAGCCCACCACTCTCAACGGTTCAGCGCCAAAGATAAATCTGGCGAGCGATATTGAGTAGCAGCCAATATCGAGCAGGCCTCCTCCTCCAATCCCTTCCTGGTTGCGAACATTGGCCGGATCATCGTTGAAGTATGAAAAGAAGGAGTGGATGGTAACCGGGCGTCCGATCCTGCCCGCGCTGACCAGCTGCCGTGCCCGCTGCCATTGCGGATGGAAGCGATACATAAAAGCCTCCATCACCTTCAATTGCGGATGGCGCCGGGACGCCTCGAGCAACCGGGTCGCTTCGGCGAGATCAAGCCCGATCGGCTTCTCACAGAGCACGTGCTTGCCGGCCTCAAGCGCGGCAATTGAGAGTGGGACGTGAAGGTGATTTGGAAGTGGATTATAGATGACTTCAATCTCTGGGTCGGCAAGCAGAGCCTCGTAGCTGTCGTGGACTCGGGGAATACCAAGCCGGGTTGCGACCACATTCGCCCTCTCCCGGTCACGGGAAGCGATTGCGGTCACCTCAGCGTGCCGACACTCCTTCATCGCTGGTATGACCTTCTGCTGCGCAAATCGGGACGTACTCAATACTCCCCAGCGAAGTTTTCTCATCAGATCTCCTCCCGGTTGTGGTATGAACTCCAGTTGCCCATCCAGTCAAAGGCCTCAAGGGCACTAAACCGTTTCTTATAGTCGTAAAGTGACGGTTCCTGGCAGGCGTAACCGAGGTAATAGTATTGCAGATTGAGCCGTTTTGCATAGTCGATACCGGAGAGTATGAGCTGGATTCCGAGACTGCGGGCTGACTCCTCCGGCTCGAACATCGCATAGACCGCCGAGGCTGACCGCTGACCGACATCGAGGAAACTGGTGGCAAGCAGAAGACCATCCTTCCGGAGACAGAGCTGGTCGTTACGGCACGGCACCGTGTCGGGGGCTGGCGAAAGGAAATCGAGGATCGAATCCGGGACGTTATGCCGAAAACGCCGCTTGTGGCGGTCAAAGAGTCGCTCCTGCTCCTGGTCAATCACGCTGGGGCGTATGTGGAGCGTCAGGTCACGATTGCGGGCCACCGTCCGGCGCTGGCTCCGGGTGGGGTCGAAGTCGGAGAGCCGGATGCGGAGCGGGACAACCCGGCAGATCCGATCCCCGAGGATGGTCATTGAGTAGCGCAGGAATCGAGTTCCGAAGTGGCGCCAGCCATCGGCGAGAAGCTGATCCAGAAGGTCAGGATCAATC
>JBEGMZ010000430.1:0-5104 GCA_041182745.1 Acidobacteriota bacterium | reverse complement strand
CCTGATATCTCGTACTCCCCACGGAAGATATAGTTCTGGTTGTCGAAGATGATGCGGTTGCGTGTCTGGTCACGCACCGTCAGTCCGACCGTGACGGTCACCTCGAAGAGTCGGGCCCGCCCAAAATCATCGAGCAGCACTGGGCGCAGAGTGTAGTTTCTGATCGTTCCGTTGACCACCGCATCGGCATTCTCCTCCGTCGAGAGCACCTCGAGCGAACGGGCCCGGCGCAGCACCTCGTCGATCAGAGCCGACGTAAAACGCTGCTCGACCTTGAATCGCTGCGTCTGATTCTGGAAGGGCGGTATGCCAAGGGTCCTGATGTGGCGGGGGAGCCACTCTCCACGCCCGACCGGGCGGTAGCAGTCAGTGAATCCACCCGTCATAATCAGAAGCATCGTTAAGCCGACAAAACGCATCTTTGAGTTCAAGATTAAAAACCTCCCGTCACGGAGTTGGTGAAGGGGGATCATATCACGCTTTTTGACGACTTGTTATGACTGGCGTGACAGTTGTGTCCGGATCGGGCAGGGCGACCTGCAGACTGATGCCGGATGGAAGAACGAAAAAGATCTTATGCTGAAATCATACCGGGGAATGGCACGTGGTGCCGGAAGTCGACTGGGTGGCAGGATACCGGCCATCATCATTGCCGCGCTGACGCTGGCTGCCGGCAGCGCCGGCTGGATCGGGCTCGCGATTGAGCGCGAGCGGCAGGATCAGGAGCTCTGGGAGGATGACCGCTCAGTAGTACCGACGACAAACCAGAACGTACCGGAGCGTCGGGATCTGCGCCTCAATAGCCTGGCGATGCGGAGACTGCTTGAACAGGCTCCGGCGGAGTCCCTTCGAGCAGCCGACGAGCGGTCGCTCGAGCTGCCACTCCCGATGCCTGACGGCTCCATGATCAGGTTCAGTGTCGTCCAGTCCCCGGTGCTGGAACCATTGCTCGCCGCCAAATACCCGGAGATCCGCACCTTCACCGGCCAGTCGATCGACGATCCGACGGTGACGATGCGCTGCGATCTGACTCCACTGGGATTTCACGCAACCGTGGTCGGCACCGCGCAGGGGGTGGTCAGCATTCATCCGCCGGAGTCTCAGGAGCCGTCAGACCGCTATATAAGCTATTTTGGAATGGCGGCCGGCGGTGGGCCCGAGGCCATCTCCTGTGATTTTCGCGATCCACTCGGAAATTCGGGTGCCACCAGCGCCGGGCACAATCCGGATCACGCCCAGTACCGCGTAGCAGAGGCCAACAGTCAAATGGCTGCCAGCTACCAGGTTGGGGAGTCCCTTCGTACATTCCGGATTGCGGTCGCCGCGACCTGGGAGTATTCCAATAGCTTTGGCGGTGGCACCACCGCTGGCACGGTCGCCTCGATCACCACCTGGCTCAATGGCGTCAATGCGATATACGAGCGTGAGATGGCGATCCGACTCCGCCTGGTCGACGCGCCAACGATCATCTATTCGACCGAGCGCGGCTTCACCTCCGCCTCCGATCCTTTTTCGAATGGCAGCAATGGAACCCTGCTCGGCCAGGCTGGTCCGGTTTTCGCCTCCTATGGGGCCGCCAATTTCGATGTTGGGCACGTTCTCGGCACCGGCGGAGGCGGAGTCGCCTACCTTGGAGTTGTCTGCCGTGATTCGACCGTCTCCGGAGGGCCGGTCAAGGGGCTTGGCGTCTCTTCACTCGGCGGTTCGCTCGGCAATTCAGGCGGGATCTATGTTATTGCCCATGAGCTTGGCCATCAGTTCGGAGCCTACCATACCTTTAACGGCACTTCCGGCAACTGTGGCGGTTCCAATCGCACCGGAAACTCGGCCTTCGAGCCTGGATCGGGGATGACGATAATGTCCTATGCCGGCGGCTGCGGTCCGGACAATATCGTTCTTTCGGCTACCGGAACCCTTCGGTTCCACGTCGGAAGCCTGCGCCAGATGTTTGCTCATCTCGAGGGGTTTGGCCGTTGTTTCACCAGTGCCAGTACCTCAAACAGCCCGCCAACGGTCAGTGCCGGATCGGACTATACTATTCCGGTCGGCACGCCATTTGAGTTGCGGGCAACGGGCAGCGATCCGGATGCGGCCGATAACGCCAGCCTGACCTATGTCTGGGAGCAGACTGATCCCGGGCTCTCCTTCAGCAATCCGCCCTACACCGACAGTGGAGATCCATCATCGACGACCCGGCCAATCTTCCGGTCGTACGCACCCGTCAGCAGCCCGGTGCGGGTCTTCCCCAGTCTTAACTATATTCTGAACAATGCCAATGTGCCGCCCGATACGGTCAACGGTCTGCGATCGGCGGAAAGCCTGCCGGCAGTCGGGAGGGTCCTCAGCTTTGGAGTGGCGTTGCGTGACAACCGGAGCGGAGGTGGAGGCCTGGCGGAGGATGGGGTTCGGCTGACGGTCGCTGCCGGTACCGGACCGTTTCGTGTCACAGCTCCCAACACCGCGATAAGCTGGACTGGCGGAACAACGCCGAATGTCACCTGGCAGGTCAGCAACACCAATCTCAGTCCGATCAATTGCAGCCAGGTGCGTATCAGTCTGTCGACCGATGGTGGACAGACCTTCCCGATCATCCTCAGCGCGGCGACTCCGAATGATGGCAGCGAGGCGGTGACCGTACCCTCGGGTATCTCGACGACCCAGGCCCGGATCAGGGTTGAGGCCGTCGGGAACATCTTCTTTGACATCTCGGATGTTCCGTTCACCATCATCTCAGGCGGGGCCACCAATCTCCCAACCGTAACGGCCTTTGCCTCAAACCCGGCGACCCCGACGGCGAATGCGCCGTTCAGCGGTACCCTGACCGGCACCAACTTCATCAGCGGTGCCACCGAGGTCTGGTTCTGCATCGATGGTACTTCCACCTGCAGTCTTCTCCCGGCAAATGGAGTCAGCTTCAACAGCTCGACCAGCCTCGGGCTGAGGGATATCCTGCTGGCTGCCGGCAGCTGGCAGGTCTACGTTCAGACCTCCGCTGGTGCCTCCAATCGGTCTGCATCCTTCCGCGTCCAGTCACCGCCGGTGTCGGCTCCGGTCATCAGCGGCTATACTCTGAGCCCCACCCCGCCGGTGGCTGGTGAACCGTTTGGCGGGACGATTACCGGCAGCAACTTTGTCTCCGGTCAGACCCGACTCTTCCTCTGCCCGAGCGGGTCAAACGGCTGCACCGAACAGGATGCCACCCGGGCCACCTTCATCAGCACAACCAGTCTCGCCCTCAACGGACTGACACTGAGCGGCGGATCGTGGCAGTTCTATGTCCAGACCCCGGCCGGACTGTCAAATCGTTCGGCCGCATTCAACGTCACCACGCTGGCCTCTCCGCCGCCTGTGATCAGCGCCTTCGCCTGGAGTCCGTCATCACCCGTTGCCGGCAGCCCGTTCAGCGGATCGATCAATGGCTCAAATTTCGTGGTGGGTGGGACCCAGGTCTTCTTCTGCCCGGCCAGCAGTTCAAGCTGCACCGCCGTACCCGCGTCGTCGATAACTGTAGCAAGTCAGACCAGCCTCAGTCTGAGTAACGTCAGTCTGACCAGCGGGTCGTGGCAGTTCTATCTTCAGACACCCGCCGGCAGTTCGGCCCGTTCAACGACCTTTACCATTCAGTCTCCGGGGGCGGGAGTCCCGACGATCAGTAGTTATACCTGGGATCCGGCGATACCGGTCTCCGGGCGAGCCTTCAGCGGCGCCATCACAGGTGACAATTTCATCGCCGGCAGCACAATGGTCTTCTTCTGTCAGATTGGGAGGCCCTTCTGTACCCGGCAGTCCCAGAGCATCGTCAATGTTCTTGACCGGACACGGCTGACGCTCTCGACCGTCACCCTGACCAGCGGAACCTGGCAGTTCTATCTCCAGACTGGCAGCGGAGTCTCAGCCCGCTCCTCTACCTTCACCGTCCAGCAGGTCTCACTCGGAGTGCCGACAATTGGAAGTTACACTTTCAATCCCCCATCTCCCGAACCTAATCAGCCCTTCGAACTGCGGCTCAATGGCACCGGGTATGTGGTTGGTGGAACCAGTCTCTTCTTCTGCCCGGTCGATTCCAACACCTGTACCGAAATTCAGTCATCTGCCATTTCGGTTCCTCTGCCGAGCCTGCTGATCGGAGAACAGATCAGGCTTGGAAGCGGGTCGTGGCAGATTCAGGTTCGAACTGCGGCTGGTATCTCGGAACGCTCAACCCCGTTCCTTATCCGGTCCGGGCAGCCTCTTCCGCCGCAAATCAGTGGCCTTGCGACCAGTCCGGCCAGCCCCTTTGCCGGCCAGTCCTTTACTCTGACCGTCAATGGCAGCGGTTTCGTGCCCGGCGCCACCCGGCTCTTTGTCTGCCTTGCCGGAACGTCCAACTGCTCTGAGCTGCCGGCGGCGCAGCTCAGGGTTGACGGGACGGCGACCATTATCGCGACGGCGATCAGTCTCAACAGCGGCAGCTGGCAGGTCTATGTCAGAACCGCTGCTGGTGACTCCTCACGCTCGGGAGCCTTCGCCATCCAGGCCCAGCAGGCTCCACCCCCAACCATCGGCAGCTATGCGTTGACGCCGGCCCAACCCGTCGCTAATCAACCGTTCCAGGTCAGGCTGACTGGCACCGGGTTTGCAGGAACTGCAACCCAGGTTCTCCTCTGTCCCAGCCAGAGTACGACCTGCACTCAGGTTCCCGCCTCCGCCATCAACGCCAGCAGCGCGGTCAGCCTGACGCTGAGCGACCTCCGCCTTGTTGCCGGAAGCTGGCAGTTCCAGGTTCAGACGCCGGCCGGTATCTCGGCGCGATCCGTGCCTTTTACCGTCACGGCGCCTTCGTCCGCCCAGCCAGTGATCTCCTCCATCGTCTGGAGTCCCCCTACCCCAGAGGCTGGGGTGGCGTTCTATGGCCGGCTCAGTGGCGTCAATTTTATTTCTGGTGAGACTGAGCTCTTCATCTGCCCGGAGGGTGGAACTGCCTGTCCTCAGGCTGCCCCTGCTTCAGTGAAGTTCGTTGATCAGAACACGCTCGAACTCGGCCCACTCTCGCTCGCTGGAGGTCGCTGGCAGGTCTATGTTCGCACCACGGCTGGTGACTCTAACCGCTCTGCCTCCTTCGAGG
>JBEGMZ010000429.1:0-11131 GCA_041182745.1 Acidobacteriota bacterium | reverse complement strand
CAAGGATGGCCACGAGATCTGGGTCCACCTCGATCAGTGGGAGGGGCAGCAGTGGAACCGTTCGCCGGGCAATCTGGTCAGCGGGGTGGAGCGGCTGCGCCTCGATCCGGCGAAGGGCTTCGACCTTCGCCTTAATTTGACGCGAAAGCTCCCTCCGGTCGAGATTCCACCTGACACCGAATGGGTCCGGCGGGTCCGGATCCAGAGCCGGCTCCTGTCGGAGTTCTGGGGGACGCCGATCTATCTGGGAGCGACGCTGCTGCTGCCGAAAGGGTATGAGCAGGACGGGGAGCGGCGCTATCCGGGGATCTACATCCAGGGCCATTTTGGGCTCAACGCCCCCTTCGGTTTTACGCCGCAACCACCCTCGACACCCGAGACGGCCGAGCAGCGCCGACTTCGCCAGCAGCGGGGGGCACGCGAACCGGGCCATGAGTTTGCACAGGCCTGGATGTCCGACAACTTCCCGCGCATGATCGCCATCACCTTCCAGCATCCGACGCCTTACTACGATGACTCCTACGCCGTCAATTCAGCCAACAACGGCCCCTATGCCGACGCCCTGCTGACGGAACTCGTTCCGTATCTCGAGGCGCAGTTCCGACTGGCGCGACGCCCGGAGGCCCGTGTTCTCACCGGTGGTTCGACTGGTGGCTGGGAGTCGCTCGCACTCCAGATTCATCATCCGAAGTTCTTCAATGGCGTCTGGTCACTCTATCCTGATCCGGTCGATTTCCGACGCTACCAGATGAGCAATATCTACGAAGACGATAACGCCTTCGAGATACCGGCCGGTGACTGGTCGAAGCTCGTCCGCCCGCTCTCACGGGATGCCGAGGGGCAGGTCACGCTGACGATGCGCCAGATGAGTCGGCTTGAGATGGTCCTTGGAAGTCGCAGTCGCTCTGGCCAACAGATCACGGCCTGGGATGCCGCCTATGGCCCCGTCGGCCCGGATGGCTATCCACGCCCACTCTGGGATCCCCGGACGGGGAAGATCGACCGCGAGGTCGCCCTCTATATGCGTGACAATGGCTACGATCTCCGCCACTACCTTGAAAAGAACTGGTCGAAGGTCGGCCCGGATCTGGTCGGCAAGATCCACGTCTATTGTGGCGATATGGACAACTACTATCTCAACCTTGCGGTCTACCTGATGGAAGAATTTCTGAAGGCGACCGAGAGCCCCCGGGCCGGAGCTGTCTTCGAGTACGGGCGGCCAATGAAACCCCACGGCTGGCAACCCTTCACCAATGCCGAACTGGTGCGGTTGATGGCGGCGAGGATCGAGCGTACCGCTCCGGGGTTGGTCACTACCGCTCCCTGATCGCGTACTCTCCCAGGAGGTATTTCGAGATGATTGTGGTCATCTTCAGAGCCACCATTCGGGCGGTCGATCCTGAATACTTTCAGGTCGCCGCCCGGTTGCGAACCCTCGCGCTGGAAGAGTTCGGCTGCCTTGCCTTTCACGCCGTCACCGCAGAGAAGACCGAGATCGCTCTCTCCTACTGGCCATCCGCAGAGGCCATTGCTGCATGGCGGGCCCACCCTGAACATATCATCGCCCAGCAGAATGGTCGCCTCCGCTGGTACGAATCCTACTCGGTCGAGATAGCGACGATCACCCGTGACTACTCCTCCCACGGCTGATCAACTCTGCGTTTTCATCTCTCTCCCGCTTGACGGTCCTTCAGGTCTGTTACTATAGTTAACAGCGTAAAGTTGTTGAAAGATATTAACTCTTGAAAGATATTAACTGCTGAAAGATATTAACTATTGGTGACCATCGTCTTCAGGGACAGGTTCAGGAAGCAAAATGGGAACGAGGGAGCGGCGAGAGAGGGAGCGGGAGGCGTTGCGGGGCGAGATTCTGGCGGCGGCGCGGGAGCTTTTCATCAGCGAGGGCTATGAGCGGGTCTCAATGCGGCGGATTGCGGAGCGGATTGAGTACTCGCCGACAACAATCTACCTCTATTTCCGGGACAAGTCGGAGATACTGGATGAGATCTGCGAGCAGACATTTGCGCGATTGGCAAAGTCGTTGGAACGGATCGAGGGAAAGGGGCTCGACCCCCTCGAAGGTTTGCGTGAGGGATGTCAGGCCTACATTCAATTTGGTCTGCGGAACCGGCACCAGTATCGACTGACGTTCATGGTGAGCAGCGAGAGGATGGATCGTCACGATGAGTCAGGGTACGAGGGATCGATGGGAGAGCGGGCCTTCGGCTTTCTGGAGAGGGCAGTGGCGAGGTGCGCTGAGGCGGGTTATGTGCGAGAAGTTGAGGTGGCGGTGGCCAGTCAGGTCGTCTGGGTCACGATCCACGGTTTGACGTCACTTCTGATCACGCTCGATAGCGAGGATTTTCCGTGGGTTGAAAAGAAGCGTTTGATTGGGGAGACGATCGAGACGGTGATTCGCGGGCTGAAGAAGTAAGAAGTAAAAGTAAGAAGTGAGGATGGGGGAGAGGGATGGCATCGCTGGCGTGGCGAAATCTTTTTCACGATCGGGTTCGACTGGTGGTGACGCTGGTAGGAATCGTCTTTTCGGTGGTTCTGACCGCAGTTCAGTTCGGGCTCTTCCTTGGGTTTGTGCGGGCGACCTCCGATCTGATCGATCGATCCGGCGCCGATCTCTGGATCCTTTCGCGTGGGGTAGTCAATCTGGAGAACGGTATTCCATTCACGGAGCGGAAGTATCACCAGGCGCTGGCTGTGCCCGGGGTGGCGGATGCGCGGCGCTTGACGATCAACTTTTCGACGTGGAAGAAGCCGAACGGATCGGACGAGTCGATACTGCTGGCGGGGGTAGAGGTTGAGGGAGGGATGGGAGTTCCGTGGAATCTGGTGGCCGGTCGGGTGGAGGATCTGCGTCAGCCGGACGCCGTGATCATCGACGAGCTCTACCGGGAGAAGCTTGGAGTGACCGAGTTGGGGCAGGTATTCGAGATCCAGGGGCGGCGGGCACGGGTGGTTGGAATGACGCGGGGGATCCGGATCTTTACGACCTCGCCGGCGGTCTTCACGACGGTCGACCGGGCGCGGACATATTTCGGGATGCCGGCAGATCAGACGAGCTACGTTCTGGTGCGGCTGGCGGAAGGGGCCGATCCGGAGAAGGTCCGGCAGGGACTGCTGGCCCGCCTCAGCTTTATTGAGGTACTGACGACGATCGAGTTTGGTCGGAAGCAGGCCATCTACTGGATGTTCGAGACGGGGGCCGGGGTATCGGTGCTGATCGCCGCTCTGCTTGGGCTGGTGGTGGGAGTGGTAGTGGTAGCGCAGACGATCTACGCTTCGACGATCGACCATCTGCGGGAGTATGGAACGTTGAAGGCGATGGGGGCATCGAACGGCTACCTCTATCGAGTAATTATCCGGCAGGCGATGATCAGTGGAATGATCGGTTACGCGATTGGGATCACGATCAGTCTGGTAGTGTCGGAGACGAGTCTGAAGACGACAACCGCGATCTTTCTGCCGTGGTGGCTGTTGCTGGCGCTCTTCGCCCTGACGCTGCTGATGTGCATTGGGGCGTCGATGGTCTCGATCAACAAGGTGACGCGCCTTGATCCGGCAATGGTCTTCAAGGGGTAAGATTTGGGGGCACGAGGCATGACGCTGGCAATCGACGTCCGGGGAGTGACGAAGAGATATGGTACGGGAGATGCGGCAGTTCAGGCGCTGGATGGCATCGATCTTGGCGTCAGGTCGGGAGAAGTGCTCTTTCTGATGGGCCCGTCGGGGAGTGGCAAGACGACACTGCTTTCGATCATGGGCTGCATTCTGCGGCCGACAGGAGGGTCGGTGCGGATTGCCGGGGTTGAGGTGACAGGGCTGAGCGAGCGGCAGATGCCACGGGTGCGGCTTGAGCAGATCGGGTTCATCTTTCAGGGGTTCAATCTCTTTCCGGCGTTGACGGTGCGCGAGAATATCGAGCTCGCCTTTGGACTGAAGGGAGTGCGGGGACGGATGGCGCGACAGAGCGCGGAAGAGTTGCTGGAGCGGGTCGCATTGCGGGAGAAGGCCAACGAATGGCCCGCCAATTTGAGTGGTGGGCAGAAGCAGCGGGTAGCGATTGCGCGGGCGCTGGCCGGCGAGCCCGGCATCGTACTGGCAGACGAGCCGACTGCGGCACTCGATGGTGTGACCGGGCGGGCGATTCTCGATCTGTTGCGCGAACTGGCACACGAGAAGGGAAGGGCGGTCGTGATTGTTACGCACGATAGCCGGGCCGAGGCGTACGCTGATCGGATCGTGACGATCGAGGATGGTCGAATTTCGGAGGGAGGGGGCAGATGATGAGAAAGTTGCTGCTGGTACTGGGCGGGCTCGGCTTCATTGGTCTGGCGGTCTGGGTTGTCCGTGGTCAGCTCACCCGCTCGGAGCCGGTTGCGTCGGATAGGTCAGGGGCAGCGTCCGTCACGGAGCCGGCACCGCGGGTGGTCACGGCCTCCGGGCGGATTGAGCCGGTCTCGGAGGAGGTTGTGCTCGCGGCCGAGCTGTCCGGGCGGCTGGTGGCACTGCCGGTGGAGGAGGGGGCCGCGATGCGGAAAGGAGAGGTGCTGGCACGGCTCGACGACCGTGAGTATCGAACCCGGCTCGATTCGGCGATTGCCCTGCAGCGGCAGAAGGAGGCTGAGCTGCTCCGTCTGAAGAATGGATCACGCGCGCAGGAGCGGCGCGAGGCGAGGGCGTTGATGGAGGAGGCGCAGGCCGTCGTTGATAACGCGCGAACCGAGCGTGACCGGCGGGCGGCACTCTTTCAAACAGGCGATATTGCACGCGAGGAGGTTGAGCGGGCGGAGCGTCAGCTGGAGGTAGCGCGCGCGCGTCACGCTGCGGCAGCCGAACGCCACTCCCTGATCGATGCGACGGCGCGCGTCGAGGATATCGCGCGGGCAGAGGCAGAGCTGTCGCTCGCCGGCGCCGGGGTCGAGGCGGCCCGAATCCTGCTCGACAAGACTGTCATCCGCTCTCCGCTCGACGGTGTTGTTCTGCGGCGCCATTTGCGGATTGGCGAGATTGTCGCCAGCGGTCCCGGAGGAGCGCCGACACCAATTCTGACGATCGCCGATATCTCACGCCTGCGGGTACGGGCAGAGATCGATGAACTCGATGTCGGGATGGTTCGGAGCGGTCAGACGGCGTGGATCACGATCGATGCGTTCGGGAGACGCCGGTTCAATGGCCGGGTCGAGAGGGTTGGGGCGATCCTTGGCCGCAAGACTCTCTACAGTGGCAACCCGGCTGAGAAGAACGACACCAAGATCCTCGAGACAAGGATCGATCTTGACAGCATCGATGATCCGTTGCTGCGACCGCAGGTTGGACTGCGGGTCAATGTATTCATCGACACCGGGCAGTGAGCGTTCAGACCTCGAGTCCGACTGCCCGCATCAGCTCGAGAGCGTTGCTGTGGGTGACGACACCGGGCTGCATACGGTAGTCGAAGACCATGCGGCCACCTTCGAGGTGATCTTCAAAGTGGACATTGGTGGCGCGCGCCGCGAGCCCCTCAACCATCATCGTCAGCGCCAGATCGTGGGTCGTGGTGAGGCCGATGGCACCGCGGGCGACAAGACCTCGAATGATCGCCTCGGCGCCGATTCGCCGATCGTGCGAGTTGGTTCCGCTGAGAATCTCATCAAGCAGGAAGAGCAGCGGATGTTCGCCACCTGTCAGCTCGACAATCTGCTTGATCCGCGTGATCTCGGCGTGGAATCGTGAAGCGCCACCCTGGAGAGAGTCCTGAATATGGATTGAAGCGCCGATACTGAGTGGGGAGAGCCGCAGTTGGCTTGCCCTCACCGGTGCCCCGGCGAGGGCGAGTACGGCGTTGATTCCGATTGTGCGGAGCATGGTGCTCTTGCCCGACATGTTCGATCCGCTGACCATCAGTACCTGCACCGGATCTCCCAACACGACATCATTGCGAACGCATCGCGCCGCCGGCAGCAGCGGATGGCCGAGGTCGCGGCCCTCATAGCAGGGCGCACCTTCGACCATCTCCGGAAAGACGTGATCCGGATTTTCGAAGGCGAAGCTGGCGAGGGATGAGAGCGCCTCCAGCTCGGCCACTGCATCGATCCAGGGTGCGATTGCTGCTCCTGACCGGGCACGCCAGCGTTCAATCGCCAATGCGATCTGCGCCGGCACGAGCAGTACGAAGGCAAAGGGAGCGAAGAACTGGTTGCGGGTCGAATCGAGGATCTCGACCAGCCGTGAGAGTCGGGCAATCTGCCGCGAAGGCGGCTCACCCTCAATCTCAAGCCGCTTGAGTATCTCTCCCAATGGGCCGCCGGCGATCGGTTCCGCCTCGAGACGGGCCAGCAGGCTGGCCAGCAATCCCAGATTGCGTCCCGGTCGATCGACCGCAGCGATAACGCGGGCTGTCTGTTCACGGTGAAAGAGGACAAAGATCATCTCCAGCAGGATTGCGCCAAGGGCCACGGCGCGATAGCCCAGCGCAAACCAGAGTATGATCGAAATAAAGGCCGTCAGCCCGATAATAGCAGCCAGGATCGGAGTAGCTCGCGACTGGGGAGTGGCTGGCGCCCTTCCCCAGCTCACCAGCTCACCATCATCGATCGCTGAACGGACTCCGTCGCCGATCAGCGCCAGATCCTCACGCAGGTCGAGCCGGTGGCGAAGCTGCTCGACCGCCTCCTGGCGACGGCGAATGGTCGCCGGATCAGCCGGGTTGGTCAGCCACGCGGCGAGTCGGTTCTCACCAGCCCGTGTGCGCGCCTCACAGAGCCGCTCGAAGAGCGACCCCTGCCCGAAGATGTCGAGGTCTCCCGCATAGGGATGGGTTGGATCCGAGAATCTCTCCCCGCTGACTCCTTTGCCGATCCAGCGGTCATCGAGCCTCGCCAGACCGGACTCATAGTAGCCGACGGCCTGACGATAGCCGTCCAGCCGCCGAAGAATCGTCTGATGCCGGATCATCAGGATCAGAAAGATCAGGACTGGCAGGGCGATCAGCAGGGGGCTGACCAGCTCCTCGATCGCGAGAACGATCAGCACCGGAATCACGACGAAGATGATGCGGCGCCAGAGCCAATAGCGCCGGCTGGTCGACTCGGTTGCTGCCAGCGATGACTGGCGGGCCGAAAGACGATTCTGATACTCAAGCGTTGGTGATGTCATGATTTTTTGCGTGGTCGGTGGCTGAGGGGATGTCGAGCGCTCGAAGGCGGGTCGGGGGGCGGCAGTCAATGGTGCCACTTCCATCCCCCTACCCCTTCCGTGCGGCCCCACGGTTGAAAGCTACTTCAGGGTGAATGCGATATACTTCCCACCCGAGATCGCACCGGATTTACCACCACCGGCCGCGATCACGACAAACTGCCGGCCATCGACCTGGAAGGTTGAGGGGGTGGCGTTTCCTCCTGCCGGCAGCGTCGTCTCCCAGAGCAGGTCTCCCGTCTTCTTGTCGTAAGCCCGGAACTTCCGATCGAAGTTGGTTGCCCCGATGAAGAGCAGCCCCCCCGCCGTCACCAGCGGACCACCGTAGTTCTCTGAGCCGGTATTTTGTACTCCCTTCGCGGCCAGCTCCGGGTATTCTCCAAACGGAATCTGCCAGGCGATCTTCCCGTGGTTAAGGTCGATCGCGTTGAGCGTCCCCCACGGCGGTGCGATCGCCGGATACCCCTCATGGTCCAGAAACTTGTTGTATCCATCCATCGTGTACTTGAGGTAGTTTGGGGAGTCATCAGGACGTGTCTCGACGACAACATTCTCCTTACCAGTCAGCAGATACTGGACGATGGCGTCGATCGATTCGGTCTCAAGACGGATGAAGGCCGGCATCCGCCCCATTCCCTGCCGGATCACCCGGTAGAGATCTGGCGCCTCGAACTTCTGATCCATCTTCGTCAGCGCCGGAAACTCCGGCGGAGTACCACGCAGGTCGGCACGGTGACAGTCGGCACACTCTCGCAGGTAGAGTTCACGGCCGTTCAGCTGCCTCTTCTGCTGTGGCCGTGAGACTATGCGCAGAATCCAGGCCATCTCGTTCGAGTTGAGATAGAGCAGACCGGTGTTCGGATCGAACGCTGAGCCGCCCCATTCTGCGCCACCATCGAACCCCGGGAAGATGATCGTTCCCTCGTGGCTTGGTGGCGTGAACTGGCCATTGCTCCTCGTTTGGCGAAACTTCTCAAGGGCGAAGCGGTGAGCTTCGGGGGTTCGCCTGGTCAGCATCTCTTCGGTCAGTACCTGGCGCGCGAAGGGGGGTGGGAGCAAGGGGAGCGGCTGTTTCGAGGCCAGATTCTCGCCATCGATTGGGGATGGCGGAACCGCCCGCTCCTCGATCGGGAAGAGTGGCTTGCCGCTCACGCGATCGAAGAGAAAGATGTGGCCGGACTTTGTTGCCTGCGCCACCGCATCGACCGGGCGACCATCACGCCGGACTGTGACCAGCACCGGGGCGGTCGGAAAGTCGCGATCCCAGACGTCGTGCCGGACTGCCTGAAAATGCCACCGACGCTCGCCGGTCATCGCATCAAGGCAGAGCAGCGTGTTGGCAAAGAGGTTGTCACCGTGCCGGTTAGCCCCGTAAAAATCGAACGAAGCCGACCCGGTCGGAGCATAGAGCAGCCCCCGCTTCTGGTCGACCACCATCCCTGCCCAGTTGTTGGCGCCGCCACTGTATTTCCAGGCCTCTTTCGGCCACGTGTCGTAGCCGTACTCTCCGGGCAATGGGATGGTATGAAAGATCCAGCGCCGTTGTCCGGTGCGAACATCGTAAGCACGAATGTGACCGGGAGCACCGGGCAGGCTCTCATTGACCAGGCTGCCAACAATCAGCAGATCGCGGTAGATCACCCCGGGTGTCGACAGCGAGATCGAGAGCCCCGACGCGTCGCGGTCGAGCCCCTCGCGCAGGTCAACCCGGCCGCCGCGCCCGAAGGAGCTGACCAGCCGTCCGGTCTTCGCGTCGACGGCGTGCAACAGATTGCGGTAACCGAAGAAGATCCGGCTCTCCCGCCCATCCGTCCAGTAAGTCACCCCACGGTTTCGCATTCGTGGTCGCGGGCCGGCCTCATCGAATGGATCGTACTTCCAGATCTCTCTTCCCGTTGCCGCTTCGAGCGCAATCACCCGCATCGTCGGCGAGGTCACGTACATCACCCCATCGACGATGATCGGATTGCACTGTATCTCGGTGCCCTTCGATGAATCACCAGTCTCGTACTCCCACGCGACCTGCAGGTTACGAACGTTCGAACGGTTGATCAGGGCCAGTGAGGAGTAGTGCGTGTTCTCCGGCCCACCGCCAAACATTGTCCAGGTCCGATGGGACGATTGCTGACCCGCTCCGTTCGGCATCATCCAGACAAGACCCGCCCCCCCGATCACGGTCAGGGCGATCATCAGCCGCAATCTTCTTTTTACCAGAGTTACTAAAGTCATCACTGCTTCCTGAGAGAGCGCCCGGCGAGCGCTCCGGTATACTGACCGTTGTCGATGGCGACCCTGCCGTTGACCAGCACATATCGCAGGCCGGTCGAGAGGATCTCCGGCTGCTCGTAGGTTGCGTTCTCGGCGATCGTCTTCGCGTCAAAGACGATCACGTCGGCAAACCACCCACGCGCAATCCGGCCACGCTCCGGGATGCGGAGTGCTGTCGCTACCTGCCCGCTGCTCGCTTCGATCATTCGTGGCAGGGAGATCACTTTCCGGGTCAGCACGTAATCGCGAATCTTTCGTGGATAGGTTCCATACTTTCGCGGATGGCCGCTTGAACCATCACTGCCGGTCATGACCCACGGCTGTCGCATGAAATTCTCGATATCCTTCTCGTCCATGTTGAAGGAGGCGACCCCGGCCCCGCCATCCCTGATTATATCGAGCGCCGTCTCGATCGCTGAGCGTCCACGTTGACGGGCAATCTCGTCGAGCCGTTTCCCGATCAGCGCCCGGTCGCGGGTGCGGGTGATGAGCAGCGACCCGGCGCCACCACGCCGCTTCAGGTTGACCTCCATCTCGGAGATCAACCGCGGCCGGATTGATGCGTCATCGATTCGCTTCAGCAGCTCCTGGGTTCCGCCCACTTCAGCCCAGCGTGGAACGAGTGCCGCCGTGAGGCTTGTTCCCGAAGCCGTGTATGGGTACTGGTTGGCGGTAACTTCGACCCCCTCACGGCGGGCCTCATTGATGAGGCCGATCGCCTCGTCACTCCGGCCCCAGACATCGACTCCAAGCATCTTGATGTGGGAGATATGGACTGGCAGCCGCGCCTGCCGGCCAATCTCAATCGTTTCGCGAATCGATTCGAGCACCCCGATGTTGTATGAGCTCTCATCGCGCATATGTGTGTCGTAGACTCCGCCCAGCTCGGCCGCGACGCGGGCAAGGGCGATCACCTCCCCAGTCTTCGCGTAGCTGCCCGGGGCGTAATAGAGCCCAGTCGACAATCCGAAGGCACCCTCTCTCATCCCATCGCGCACGAGTGACTTCATCTTTTCGAGCTCAGCGACCCCGGGCGCCGCGTCACTCATTCCCATGACCCGTTGCCGCACCGTACCGTGACCAACATAGAGGATTGCGTTGGTGCCGATTCCCAGCTCCTCCCAGCGCCGGAGCGTCGCGCCAATCGGCAGCGGTCCCCCTCCGTCATTGCCGGTCACCACCGTTGTCACTCCCTGAAAGAGAAAGTTCTGATTGCTTCGACCGGCCATTGTCCCGAGGTCGTCGGCCGCGTGCGTGTGCGGATCGATGAAGCCGGGTGCGATGATAAGCCCCTTCGCTTCGATCACCCGCTTTGCTGATCGTCCCTCTTTCGCCGCGTCACCAACCAGAACAATGCGATCGCCGCGGATTCCGACATCGGCCTCCCTCGCTGCCCCACCCGTCCCGTCGATGACACTCCCGCCGCGGATCAACACGTCAAGCTGCCCGCTCTGGGCGTGTCCCCCGGCGATGAAGTACTGGATCAGACCCAGCATTCCAACCAAAAGCAGACCCGATAATGTTCTCTTCATAAAATTTCCAACTCTTGAAGGTTCCACCCCACTCGCTCACTGCCAGAGCAGGTGGAGCCTGATCACCAGGCTTTCTGACCGGAATTAGAACCCAGTGGGGACGCTTAATCAATGGCCGGACTGTTGGATGCTATCTTTCCTCG
>JBEGMZ010000428.1:0-2666 GCA_041182745.1 Acidobacteriota bacterium | reverse complement strand
GTCACTAGCAATTCCGATCTTGTTAGCGGTCGCATCGATAATCCGGAGGTTGGCCTGGTGCGCGATGAAGCAGCCAAGGTCGTCACCCGTCAGATTATGCTTTGCCAGCATTGCGGTGCTCAGCTCTTCCATCTTTCGCACGGCAAACTTGAAGACCTGCTGGCCACTCTGATGGATGTAGTGCATCTTGCTGTCGATCGTCTCATGGGAAGGTGGATGGAGGCTCCCACCCGCTGGCATATTCAGAAACTCAGCCCCGCTGCCATCGACCTCGTGCCGGTAGTCGAGGATGCCAAACTCTTCCTCCCCCTCCATTGTCGGCTCAAGCAGCACCGCTCCCGCTCCGTCCCCAAAGAGAATGATCGTTGTCCGGTCCTCCGGATTGACAATCGTCGTCATGACATCAGCGCCGACGATCAGTACCTTCTTGTGCTTTCCGCTCTCGATGAACTGGGCACCGGTCGTCAGCGAGTAGAGGAACGACGAGCAGGCTGCCAGAATGTCGTAACCCCACGCCCGGCGCGCTCCGATCCGGTCCTGGATCAGACAGGCGGTCGACGGGAAGAACATGTCGGGAGTGACGGTTGAGACAATGATCAGTTCGATCTCGCTGCCATCGATGCCACGGTTTTGAAGCAGATCCTCCACTGCCCGGACGGCCAGCTCCGATGTTGGTGTCCCCTTGTCGGCCCAGTGGCGCTGATGAATCCCGGTTCGCTCGACAATCCATTCGTTGCTCGTGTCGACAATCCTTGCTATCTCGTCGTTGGTGACCACCCGGGGGGGCACATAACGGCCGAGCCCGGTGATCTTTGCTCTGATCTTCTGACCCATTAACTGGTTATCTCCTCGTTTGTAATTTCACGGATTGGCGCTACGGCAGATATGGAAGCGCATCGGTGCTCTCAACAAATTTTCGTAAGCCAGCTTCGGTTGCCGGACGGGCGAAGAGCTCGATGAAGATATCGATCTCTGCACGCAGTTCATCGTATGGTATCGGTTTTGCGAATCGTTTGGCGGCCGTGACCGTTGTCCGGTCAAATTTGCCGACCTGGGCGGCGGTAAAGCGGGCGACACGCAGCGCCTCCCCGTCTGCCACCAGCTGGCTGACCAAACCGGCCGACTGCGCCTTTGCTGCGTTGATGCTCCGCCCGGTCAGCAGCAGGTCGCGTACCAGAGCGTTGCCAAGGTCACGCCGCAGCCGGGGTATCCCACCAAACCCCGGAATGAGCCCCAGTCGCAGCTCGGGAAAGCAGAACCGCGCCATCTTTTCGGCGAAGATCAGATCGCAGGCCAGCGCCAGTTCAAATCCACCTCCGAAGGTCAGTCCGTTGACCGCAGCAATCGTCACCAGCGGTGAGCCATCCAGTCTATTCATCACGTCGTGAATACGCTCAAGAAATTGGCGCACCAATGGGGCCGCCTCGGCGAATCCACGCCTGCTCGCTTCAAGGTAGAGTTCACGCAGGTCGGCCCCGGCACAGAAACCACTCGCCAGCCGGCTGTAGATGATCAGGGCATGCGCCTCCGCGCAGAGGTCGTCGTGCGCCGCAATGAAGAACTCAAGCTCAGCTACGGTCCGTGACCCGATCTCGTTGCACGGTGCCCGGTGAAGGGCCAGCTCCACCACACCGTCGCGAACCTCCCAGGACAGCGTCTCTCCCTCGTACCTGCGTTGAACCTGACGGCTCTGATTGTTCTCCGGGGATTCCATAACAGCTAATCCTGCGCCTCCTCTTTGCGCTTTCGTTCAGCCTCCTCCTCCTCGATCGTCTCGCGCATGTTCTGTGCACCGAGTGCCATCATAAACATGACCCCAAAAAAGAAGAGGAAGAGCAGGAAGACCAGTCCCAGAATGACCATAATAACTCCTTAAGCCTTCTTTGGCTGATAGAGTTCCTCGATCTCGCGAGCGAACTGACGGGAGACCGCGTCCCGCCTGATCTTGCCATTTGCCGTCAGGAGCCCGCTCTCGATTGTGAGCAGCTCCGCCGGTTGATGAAAGGCCAGCACCCGCTTGTAGTGGGGAAGGGTCGCATTGACCCTGTCGAGCGCCACCTGAACCTCCTCCCGTTTCGCCGATCCGGTGATGATCGCGCTAAGGAAGCTCCGATCGTTGCCAATTATCACGCACTGCTGCGCTCCGGGGAGGCTGAAGAGTATCTTCTCCTCGATCGGTTCCGGCGCAACATTGTGTCCTGAGTTGAGGATTAGCAGATTCTTGATCCGGCCGCTGATCGACCAGTTCCCGTCGGAGTCGACCTCACCCTGGTCACCGGTCCGGAACCAGCCGTCACGCATCGCGGCCGCCGTCTCCTCCGGCCTGTTCCAGTATCCGGCAAAGATATGCGGCCCACGAACCAGGATCTCGTCACCTTCGCCCAGCCGCATCTCGATCCCCGGTATCGCCGGCCCAACCCGCCCTGGTGTGAACTGGTGTGGATCGTCCATGGTGCAGATCGCCGTCGTTTCGGTCAGGCCGTAGACCTGGAGGACCCGGATCCCGATCATCGTAAAAAAGAGCTGGGTCTCCTTTGCCAGAGGCGCTGATCCGCAGATCAGGGCACGAATCGACCCGCCGATCTTTTGACGAACCGTTCGGAAGATGAGCCGCTCCGCAAGTTGCCACCAGAACAGCGCGGCGAGGCTTGCGCGCCCCTCCCGCC
>JBEGMZ010000427.1:0-6497 GCA_041182745.1 Acidobacteriota bacterium | reverse complement strand
AGCAGGGGGGGCGCTGCAATGCCCGCAGTCGCGATGAGCTGGTCGAGCTGCTGACGATCGACGGGCGCGAGATTCTTCGTTACAAGCCCTTCAAGGTCGATGTGGCGATCGTGCGGGCGACCTATGCCGACACGCGGGGCAACCTTAGCCCGGAGGAGGAGGCGGTCGACCTCGACATCCATACCGTCGCCCTCGCCGGCCACAACAGCGGTGGCAGGGTGATCGCCCAGGTCCGGCAGGTCGTCGAGGCTGGGGCCCTCCGGTCACGCGCGGTCCGCATCCCCGGCATCATGGTCGATGCCATCGTCGAGGAGCCGGGGCAGCAGCAGTTCTACGGCCTCGACTATGACCGTACCGTGAGCGGCAACGTCCGCGCCCATCTGGACCGGCTGGCAGCCGAGATCCCGGCGAAGCTCGAACGGCGGATCATCGCCCGCCGGGCCGCACTCGAACTTCGCCGTGGCGAGTCGCTCAACTTCGGATTTGGTATCCCTGGCGGTATCTTTGGTGTCATCGCTGCTCAGGGTGACGGTCAGGACTACTGGATGAGCGTCGAGCAGGGCACTCATAATGGGCGGATGATGGATGATCGGCTCTTTGGCGCCGCCCGCAATACTGACGCTATCGTTCCCTCGGTCGAACAGTTCGACTTCTACAGTGGCGGTGGAATCGATACGACCTTCCTCGGAATGGGCGAGGCTGATGCTGCCGGCAACGTCAATGTCTCGCACCTTGGCGGAACTCTGATCGGGCCGGGTGGCTTTATGGAGATTGCCCAGAACGCAAAGAGGGTCGTCTTCTGCGGGACATTCGATGCCCAGGGGACGAGGCTTGAGCTGCGCGACGGCCGGCTGCACGTGGCCGCGCCGGGCCGCGTTAGGAAGCTTGTCAACCAGGTCGAGCGTGTCACCTTTCCCGCTGCCTATGCCCGCCGGACGGGTCAGGAGGTCCTCTACATTACTGAGCGGGCCGTCTTTCGGCTCGTTCCCGACGGCCTCCAGCTGATCGAGGTTGCGCCAGGCATCGAGGTTGAACGGGACATCCTGCCGTGGATGGAGTTCAGACCGCTTATCGGTGAGGTCACAACCATGCCCGCCTCGGTACTTTGCGGAACAGATTCCGCTCCGCTTGATTAGTAGAGGCAGACTACGTGCTCTGAGCAAAGTGGAGGTCACCTTTTCGCAGGGTGGCAGCTCTCCGCCAGGTGCTAATGGCCACCCTGCGATCCTCCCTCCGGAACGACCATCTCGCACTTTGCCCCAAACTTCCTGATCACCTCCTGATGCAGCTTTTCGCACTCCTCGGCTGAGAGGCCAAACGCGAGGGCTGAGTATTCCCAGCGTCGCTGGCGAATCATGTCCCGCTCAAATTTATTGGAGCAGTCCTCACAGAGCATCATGTCATCCACCATCCCGTAGCCGTCACAGGCCTGGCACTTACCCTCAAACATTCCAAACGAATCGTCATCAAGATCATCTATCATGGTGGCGCTCCCTTGCTAATGATAAGTTATCTTCCCTGGTGTTATCAGTTCGTCGATTCGCAATCATCGCCGGCTTGAAAATAAAGTCAACCGGAAACAGGCTGACAAGGCCAGTTTGAACGTTACGCTGCCACCGCAGGGGGAAACTTCAGCGATTGGCAATCCCAGTCGAATAGACAAAGGGACCATATTTACGGCAGAGTTCACACACGAAGACGCAAAGACACCTGGCAGGGAAGCTTTTATGCTGGAAACGTGCGGGCCGGAGGCCCGTGCCTCGACTTTGGACGTTCAGTGCCAAAAAGGGGACATTTCCACCAGCGCCCCAACGGGGCGCCGCATACCAGCCCAGGGTGCAACCCTGGGTAGACTGGTATGCGGTGTCCCTTCGGGACACGGGGAATGTTCAAAGTACAACGAGAGGCAAAACTCGCGCTTCGTGCCTGGGTTTGGTTCTTATTTTACGAGACGAAGTGGCAGATCACCCTGAATTGCTCCAGGGTTATTCAACAATTACTGAAAAATCGATACTCGAGACCGCAACGATCTGATTTTTGTTCACAGTCCGGGTGCGGGCCGGAGGCTCGCGCATCCGGGCGCTGCACCGGGGCTTCTCCGTTTTGTAATGGCAGGCCAGTCCGAAGCCCATAGTCCAACTGACTCCTATCTCACCTAACAGCAACGAAAAACAAAAATGAGCCAACCTGGTCCGTGATCTGATGCTCGATCGCTTAATGACCAGAGTCCCAGCTTTGATGGGAAGGCTCGACTGGTCAGTTCGAGCCGGCAATCAAGAGCTGGCAGCGATTCAGTTCTTCTGATTTAAGGCTGAACGCAGACCGCGGAACCTCCGCACTGAAATTGAACCAGTGCTGGGGATCAAGCTGTCTGCGACCCAGTCATCTTCTTTTCATTGCTATCGAGAAAGTGAGTAGAGGTCAAATGCTTAACTGGGTAAATCCAAAATTGACGATCGAGGCCGATAGCCGCGGTGGCCGCGGGCAGTTTGTTCTCGATACGGTAGCCGCTGGTGAGTTGCTGATCGTCTATGGTGGTTATGTGACTACTCTGCAGACATACCACTCGATGTCTGAAGAGCTAAAGCACATTTTCTATCAAATTGAACATGATCCGATCCTGCTTTATGGACCGATCGATAAGCGCGAGCTTGGGAATGGTGACTATGTAAATCATAGCTGTAACCCGAACGCGGGATTTGCCAGTGCCATTCATCTTGTAGCGATGAATGAAATTATGGCAGGCGAAGAGGTGACGTTTGATTATGCCATGTGCATGACCAATCAGTTTGGAGATATGGAATGTAGTTGCAGGTCTCCGATGTGCAGAGGATTGATTACTGGCGATGACTGGATGATCGAGTCACTGCAGAAACGTTATGAGAGCTATTTTCAGCCCTACATTGAGAAGATGATAAAGATGTCCCGCCAGTCGAGCCATTGTCATGTATAAGATCCTTACTCGCATCGCTACAATCACGACGGCGATGGGGTTCTATGCTGCCATCAACTGGATGATCGACTACGTTCTATATGCATCGATCATATGGTATCTCGGACCAATCAGCGGAGGGTGTCTGCTGGCGGTCGTTATGTTTATCGTTGATCTTCTGACGATCAGATTTTACGACTGGGCAAAGACTGACTGGCTGGCGATCGAGTATGCCAAAGAGAGCCTTGATGCTGGGTATCTCGCCAGATACAGCTCGCTGGTGAGATCAAGATACCGACGCCTCTGGCTTGCGCTCTGCGTCGTCATTCTATCGATAAAATTCAATCCATTTATTGTCACCATTGTGATGAGGAATGGAACACGCACCTACAATGGCCTGGCAAGGAGGGACTGGATCATATTTGTGACCAGTCACATTATTGGTCAGATATATTGGATCGGGGTGATCAGCGGGGGGGTGGCGGTTGTACGCAGTCTATACGGCAGTATCTTCTGAATCGTCACCATCCGTGCCGTTCTGTCCCCCCTCTACGCGATGTGAGACGACCTGGCAGCGTGAGATTAAAGAGTAGATCGTCTTCAGCCGGTTGCCATCAGCTGACGGCCCCTGGCGGTCAGTCTGTATTTCTGCCTGCTGCTGCGCGGCTTTTCGGGAATGGTCATTTCAATCAACCCGGCTTCAAGTGCGGGGATAAGGTAGGTCCGGCGGAAATGCTCATCATCTCTCAGGCCAATCGCCTCCCGGAGCTGTTGTCGGGTCATCTCCCCGACGAGGAGGGGAGCAGTCTGGCATACGGGGTGGCATCCGGGGTAGCATGCGGGGTGACATCCGGGGTGAGACCCGCGCCGGTATCAAGAGTTGTAGTATTGAGGGTATCCAGGATCATTCCCAGCATGAAGGTGATAAATGGCGCTGAGTCAGCCTGGCGAGTACTCTCCTCCAGAGCCAGGTAATATGCGGACTGGTGCTCAAAGACCAGGCTTTCCACTGGAAAATCGCCGAAGAGCGGATTCCATTTGCTCAGAATGAGGCTCTGCCACATCCGTCCGAGACGGCCATTGCCATCGGCGAATGGGTGTATGAATTCGAATTCATAGTGAAAGACTGAACTGACGATAAGCGGATGGGTATCTGTTCTGACCAGCCAGTCGAACAGATCGGCCATGAGGACTGGGACACGACTCGCTGGAGGGGCCATATGGAGTACATGCTGGCCAGCCATGACTCCCACGCCTCCCTGTCGGTAGAGACCGGCTTCGTCGATCAGCACTGACATCAGAATTCGGTGGGCTTCTAACAGATCCACCTCCTTCTCTGGCTTCCACGTCTGGAAACGATCGTAAGCTGCCAGTGCATTCTTTACCTCCTGCACCTCTCGTGGCGCTGCGATGACCCGTCGGCCCTCCAAAATTGCCGTGATCTGGGATTCACTCAGGGTGTTCCCCTCGATAGCCAGTGAGCCGTGAACAGTGCGGATACGGTTGATGCGTCGGTGCCGCAGCGTTCTGGCTCGATCAGTCAGGATGCTCAGCCTTCCAATCAATTCACTGATTGCGGCGACCCGGTTCAGGATCTCGGTGGTAATGGTGTAGGGCGGCTGATAGTTCATATTTCACCATGTTTTATAAAAGACATCGATTTTGCGCTCTTCCAATTTGAACGTACTTCAAGATGGGAAGTTCGCCAAGTTCGGGTTGAATTTTCCGTGTCCGGGATTCGGCCGGAAGATCGAGGGCCGGAAAATGGTTCTCCCATGTTCCTGCCCTCAATTTTATTGCCTTGTTTGCGACTCAGCCGGTCGATTGTCTGATCAGGGTATCTGTGGTATTAACCTCTTAGCCCTTCAAAGAAAGAAATTAGACTATTCCGAGAGAACTGTATGAACAGAGTCAAGCTGGCGACAAGTCTGATCTTAGCATGCCTGGCGGCAGGCCTCTTCCTGCTGATACCGGCGACGACAGGACGGGTTGAGGCGACGCCGGAGCCGACCTTTAACCGGGACATTCGCCCGATCCTCTCCGACCGGTGTTTCTACTGCCATGGGCCGGATGAGAAGAACCGGAAGGCGGGGCTGCGGCTGGACACCTTCGCGGGGGCGACGACGGATCGGGGAGGTTACCGGGCGATTGTGCCGGGCAAGCCGGATGAGAGCGAGCTGATGCGGCGGGTGACATCGCACGACGCCGCCGAGGTGATGCCACCACCGGCGGCGAAGAAGAGTCCGATCAGCGAGGCGGAGGCTGGGTTGCTGCGACAGTGGATTGCGCAGGGAGCGCGGTACGAAGGCCACTGGGCATTTCAGCCGCTCGGGCAGGCGGCTCCACCGGCCGTGAAGCGTCGGGAGTGGGTGCGGAATGGAATCGACAACTTCATTCTGGCGCGGCTCGAGCAGGAGGGGATCACCCCGGCGGTGGAGGCGGATGCGGCGACGTTGATTCGCCGGGTCTCGCTGGATCTGACCGGCCTGCTGCCGGAGCCGACGGAGGTCGAGCCGTTCGTCGCGGCGTATGCCAGGGCTGATCGGACGAAGCGTGAGAGGCTCTATGGCGAGCTGGTCGACCGGTTGCTGGCCTCGCCGCATTATGGTGAGCGGTGGGGACGCCACTGGCTGGATCAGGCGCGGTATGCGGATACGAACGGCTACACGATCGATGGGGAGCGGGTGATGTGGCCCTATCGTGACTGGGTGATCCGGGCCTTGAACGATGATCTGCCCTTCGACCGGTTCACGCTGGAGCAGCTCGCCGGGGATCTGCTGCCGCCGCCGGCAGAGCCGGCGCGGGCGAAGGCGCAGTTGATCGCGACCGGCTTTCACCGCAACACGGTGATCAATGAAGAAGGTGGAGTCGATCCGGAGCAGGCGCGAGTAGAGCAGGTGATGGATCGGGTCAATACGACCGGAGCGGTCTGGCTGGGGCTGACGGTCGGATGCGCGCAGTGCCATTCGCACAAGTACGATCCGATCTCCCATCGCGAGTACTACCAGATGTATGCCTTCTTCAACTCAACCATCGACTTTAATAACACGGGGCCAACGGTCTCGGTCGAGAAGGGAGAGCTGTTGGGAGAGCGCGAGCCGGAGACGGCTCCCGAGCCCCTGGTCGAGGCGGAGTGGGAGAAGACGGAGATGGCACGGCTGGAGAAGAGTGCCGCCGTGAAGGCGCCGGCCGGGGCGGTGGAGTGGTTGCCGTTCCGGGCATTGAAGATCGAGACCGAGGCCCACGGGCCGATCAGTCAGCTTGAGGATGGATCCTTCCAGGTTCCGCGGAATGGGTCCCTGAATGATGCCTATCGGTTGCTGGGAACGATCGGTCAGGCGGCGGTTCCGGCGGTGCGCCTGACGGTTCTGCCGCAGGCGGGCCGGCCAGGACTGGCGGCAGATGGATCATTCATCCTGAGTGAGTTCTACATCGAGTCTGAGGGTGGCGGGCATCGTTTTGCGGACGCTTTTGCGACCGAAGAGCTGCCGGAATGGCCGGCGCGAACGGCGACCGACAATGATCGACGGACGGGCTGGGCGCTTGGTGGCGGAGTGGGGGCTCC
>JBEGMZ010000426.1:0-6162 GCA_041182745.1 Acidobacteriota bacterium | reverse complement strand
CAATATAACATGTGGCAATCAACCGGTAAAACGTGCCGGGCTTGACTAATCGATCAGTGGCGAGGACGATCTGCTGGATGGGCATGACACTCTATGAAAAGACCCTGCAGCGCGCCTTTCGGCTGCTCTCCTACAAGGCCCGCACCATCGCTGAGATGCGTCAGCGGCTGCTCGAGAAGGAGTGGGCCGAGGCTGAGACGGTCGAGCAGGTGATCAGTCGGCTGCTTGAACTGAACTACCTCAATGATGACGAGTACGCCATCAACTTCGCGCGCAGCCGCCTGGCGCTCAAACCACTCGGCCCGATCCGCCTGCGCCGTGATCTCCAGCGAAAGAAGCTCTCACCGGGGACAGTCGATGCGACTCTCGCCGGCGCCTACTCCGGATCGTCAGAGGAGGAGCTGCTTGAATCGACGATTGCGAAAAGAGTCCGACTGAAGGGCGTGCCGAGCGACCGTGCTGGTCGTCACAAGCTGATGGCCTACCTGCTGCGACGCGGATTCTCCTACGATCTGGTCGTGACCAGGGTTCACGAACTGGGATCTGCCGACGAGGAGTAGACCGGTCACTTCTCTCCCCCTCCTGGTTGCAGCTTAAAGCTCTCGGTCCAACCGGGTATCTTTTCGATAATGAGAGCAAGGACGGCGTGGCTCGATCGTCGACCAAACTCACAGGCCGACAATAATCGACAAATATACCCATCGGAACCGTTCAGTGTTCGCTGGTGACGTCGGGAGATGTCCTTACCAAAGAACGCTCCATTGGTTATACTCATCTTCCGTCACCGACACCTATCGAACGAGGAGACCCGGGGAGAAGTTCAGCTATGAGAAGAAACCCACCATTTATGATCCTGGCGCTGAGTATGGTCGCGATGGCCCTGGTGGTGACACCGCCCGGGATGGCTCAGTCGGTCCCGATCCAGACATCACAGCAGAATCCGGCCAAAAGTTATACGCCGGAGGAGGTGATCCGGATGTTCACGACAAAGGAGTCTGAGCTGCGGGAACTCTGGAAGGAGTACTCATACCAGCAGGAGTCGCGCCTCCAGGTGATAGGACCGGCCGACATCGTTTCAGGGGAGTACTATCAGGTCTCAGAGTTTGTCTTCAATGACGCCGGCAATCGGCTGGAGAAGATCATCAAGGCCCCGCCGTCGACACTCGACCGAGCCGGGCTGACTTTGACGCAGGAGGACAAGAACGCCTTTATCAATCTCCAACCCTTTGCCCTGACCACGGATGACCTGCCCAACTATACCATCAGCTTCGTTGGGAAGGAGAAGCTCGACGATCTGTCAACCTATGTCTTCGATGTTCTGCCGAAGGTGATGGCCAACCGACGCGAGTTGAATCGGCTGCGTGACAAGGGGATCGAGGGAAAATATTTCCAGGGTCGCATCTGGGTCGACGATGTTGACCTCATGATTGTCAAAACCGCTGGCCGGATCGTCCCGGAGTTCAAGCAACGGTTCGCGAAGTTTGAGACCTATCGTGAAAATATCGACGGAAAGTTCTGGTTTCCCACCTACACTTATGGGGACGACACGCTCCAATTCGACAACTCAAGCGTCCGCGTGCGCATGCTGATCAAGTACAAGAACTACAGACGATTCCAGTCGGATGTCCGGCTGATCGATGTTGAGGAGGCGGTGGAAGAGGAGCCGAAAAAGGATAGTAAGACAGGTAGCGTCAAGGCCTCGCCGTTACCGGCGGAAGAGCCGAAGAAGACGGAGCGGCCTAAGCGGCCGCGGCCGTGAAGCTGCGGTGTCGGTAGAGATCGATGGTGACCACTGCGGCGATGATCAGCGCGGCCACCAGTGAGATAACTGCTCCTCTTGCTATCTGGACAGGGCGGTAGCTGAACCTCACCTCGTGGACGCCAGGCGGGATGATCAGCCCACGCAGAAGATAGTCGACTCGATGCCACTGGATGGGCTGGCCGTCAATGGTTGCCTGCCAGTCCGGATCCGCGATCTCGCTGACCACGAGGATAGCGGCGCGCCTGGCGTCGACATCGATCGTCAACTGGTCAGCCTGCAGATCTGTAACCCTGGCGTCCCCGGGAGACGATGGGTTGACGGTCAATGGGTTGAGGAACTGGCGGTACCAGGCCCCTTCCCGACCGACACCGGGGGGTGAGACATCGACAAGCGCTGTCGTCCGCGGATCAAAAAGCTCGCCATTCCGGTCACGAATCTCGCCGCGCAGCAGTTTTAGCTGATCTCCATCCCAAGCCTCCTCCACCCGCTCGACCAGCCAGGCCGGCGGCAGGCTGGTGCGGTTTTCATAGAGGCGATAGTCGGCGTAGGGTGAGAGTGGGTTGAGCCGCCCAACTTCGCGCCATCGCCTGGGATCAGGGCTCCGCTGAAGATGATCCTGATGAACTATCGGATAGCGGGCCCCGGCTGAAGTGGCCAGCCAGAGACCTCTGATCGAAAGCGGACCGGAAGCGCGATTAAAAATAGTCACTTCAACTGGCTCAGCGCACCCGGCCAGGGCTGGAAAAGGACCGAAGGTGGAGAGATGCCGATCGGTACTGAGTGTTGATTCCAGCACCAATTTCCCACCGCAGTCGAGACGAATCGAGGCAGTCGAGGCGAGCGACCCTGGCAGCGGCTGGGCTTCAACCACGATGCTGTCTCCGGGGATCGGAGGGGCGGCTCCGCGAATGCTCCGTTCTGGTGCCAGCTCAATCGGAGCGACCTGACCAATCTCTCCCGGATCCCAGTCGGGCGGCAGTGCAAGGTAGCGGGTGGAGAGTAGATCAAGGGTGCGGTCGCGCGGAAGAAGGATCGTCCGAAGCCAGGAGTGGCCGGCCTCGTCGACTCCGCTGAACTGTTTGTAGCGTCGATCGACCAACGGATCATAGCCGGTGACCATTCGCTGACCGGCGAACCAGTAGGGTGAGAAGTCACCATTCTGCGGAGCAAGTTGGACGTGCACGCGTGCAGGGGTACCGTGCCACTCTTCCCGGACCACCTCGGCGGGAAGCGCCTGTCCAATTCGACTCTCCAGACCGGGTTCGTGGGTGATGGGGGCGCTAGCGGCGTAGAGATAGTAGTCGACAAGCAGGACTGCCAGGAGCGGCAGGTACCATCCCTGCCGTCGATTGCTGCCCGTCCACAGCCAGAGCAGGGTGGTAACCAGCAGGCTCATTCCAAGCGGGATAAGCATCTCGAGCCAGGCGCGATCAAGAAACCCCAGCGGCAGATCCTGCCAGCCGGGTAAAGATCGCAGGATGGCCTCGGAACTCTCCGGAGACCGGAGAATCATCCATCCAGTAGCGGCGACAATCAAAGTCAGCACTGCGGCGCCCAGGCGGACCGTCAGCGCGAAGGATCGGCTGGCTCGTGCCGGCTCACGCAGCAAGTGATCAACCGCCATCCCGGCCAGGATCGACACCGCAATCACAACTTCAATCCAGTGGCGGTTGGAACCGCGAAACTGGCCGAGAACCGGCAACTGATAGAGCGCTCTCGCCAGCGGTTCAATGTACCGGCCAAGGGTCAGGAGCGATCCGGCGATGACCACTCCAGCCCAGAAGAGCCCGATCGACTGCCGACGTCGGACTGCCAGCACCGCCCCGCCGGCCGCCAGTGCGACGGCGAGCGTCCCCAAATAGAGCTGCTCCTCGTTGTGATGCCAGGAGATCCCCCAATATGGCATCTGGTACGCTCCCTGGCCTCCTCCGTGAAAGAAGGGGATAATGGCGGTCAAAAATGTGGCCGGATGGATCGAATGGAGCGAAAACATCTCGTATGTCCACTGCTCGCGGACCGATCTGCCCGCAGACTCCGCCGCCGGCAACAGCTGAATCGCCGACAAGCCCGCCCCAAGCAGATACATCATCCCAAACTGCACCATGAACCAGGCCGACCTCCGTCGCTCCTCCCTTCGCCAGGGCCCCCGAAAGATGGCATAGGCCGTCACGATCAGCGATGAGTAGACAAGTGGCTGCGGATGTCCGGCAAAGACCTGCCACGCGACCACGATCGCACCGAGGCCTACTAATCGCCAACGACCATCACGATAGAGCTTCTCGGTTATCGCCAGCACCAGTGGTGCCAGCGCGATCACGTGGATGAATACCGGATAGAGCGTCCGGGCGACCACAAATCCATTGAGCGAGTAGACGATGGCAGCGACCATTCCCGCCCGTCGTCCCAGCCCGATCAGTCGCGCGTACCACCACATTGAGACCATTGCCACGGCGAAAGCGAGCAGGAATGAGAAGGTCAGCGTCTGGGATGTCGGACCGGCAAAATGGAGCCAGTTGAATGGATCAAGCATGCCCGCCTGCCATCGGGCAAATATCGGGACTCCACTGTACTGATACGGAGTCCAGAATGGCATTACGCCCTTGCTTATGCACTCGACAACAAACTTGTAAGCGGGAAAGAACCAGAAGACGGCATCCTGATCACCCAATCCCTGTACCCCGAGCGTCTCTCGCCAGAAGAAAGAGGCTGGTAAAATGAAAAGCAGACCGAGGCAGAGTAGATCTGCCCGGGTCTGCTTCGTGGTCGAGGCGCTTTGCCATCTTAAAGCTGGCCACTTCCGCCAGCGGGTCTCTCCTGCCATAGGTTTGCGCCTAAGGCACGTATGCGGGCCGATTAGCTGGAGGGCCGAGGTCGATCACCCCAAAATTGGCCTCGTTCGTGATACGGTGAAGAACGAAGTTATTGCCAGGCAGAGAGACGTTGTTCCCATCAAACTGGTGCACCACAACATAACGCAAATTGGCGTTCCGAAAGAACTCCCACCTCGCCGGAGTGAGGTTCAGATGAACCGATTTGTGACCGGTGAAGAGTGTAAGCAGGGCCGGATTGTTCGAGATTATCACCTCCGACTTTGGGATGTTGGCGGACACCCAGGCCATCAACCTCTCGTTGTCTTCAAAGGCCTCTTCCCAGGTGAAGGACATCGGGCCAGCGGCCTGCTGGTCATAGAGTGACCAGCAATGCCCGATCATACTGGTAGCCAGAAGGATCACGGCCACCGCCAGGGTCGGGGCATAACCATCAACCTGGACTTGCCGGCCCCTTTTCATCCACTGCCAGACCTGCCCTGCCCCGGTTATGAGGTAGAAGAAGATGAACGGTGCAAGGGGAGCGAGAAAACGAAGCGGCCGAAATGGCCAGATGACTATCAGAGTAAGCATCAACGGCATTCCCAGCTCAGCTGCGGTGACGCCTGCGCGCACCGCGCTAAAGTAACCACTGATGATGAGAAGAACCAGAGCGACCGATGCCAGGAGACGCAGAATGACAGGAAGTTGAGGCGAGAAATCCTTGAGGCTGGACAGAATCCGCGGCAAAGGAGGGGCACAGATATAGAGCGCGCCCGTATCCACAATTATCCTGACGTTCTCCCAGACACGATTCGGAAGTTCGCTCCAGGTCACCGGCTTGCCTGAGTCAACCCCGGCGACACGCTGCCAGAACGCCTCACGGTAGTTCATGATAATGTTCCCACCTTGCTCGATCCGCTGCTCTGGCGTCGGAACCCGCGAGCGAGTGTAGAGAGTCCAGCTGCCAACGACCAGACCGGAGAAGAGAACGACTATCACAAACTCACGGAAAAACCTCTTCCGGATCAGATCGATCAGTACCCCTACAACCAGCACCACCCCGATGGTCCTCGTGAGAAAGACTGCTGCGACCAAGGCCGCCAACAGCAGGGCGTTTGTCCAGTCGAGCCCCTTCTCTGCTGCTCCCGCCTTCCCGACCAGCCTTTCACCCACCAGGTAGGTCGCCATCATCTCGAGGGCGAAGACACACTCCGACATGAGGCTGGAGGTGGCCAGAAACATCAACGGCTGGCACAAAAGAGAGAGCGCCACCAGGATCAATGAGAGCTTGACTGGCACCCGACGATACCGGCTGAAGTAGAAGAACCCGACAACACCGAGTCCCATCATGGCGGCGATTGAAACCGACTTGAGCGCAATCACATTCTGCGGAAAGTCAGGGAACAATCGGAACGGAATTGAAAGCAGCAGCGAATAGAGTGGCGGGTAGAGCGGCAGAATACCTGGAGTGGGAGAGTTGATCACCTGGTATCCGTGACCTGTCGCAATCGATTTTGCGAGGAGGGCGTACCAGGCGTCGTCGGCAAAGAGCCCGGCCACACGATCCGTGAAGAGAAGGTAGAGGAGGAG
>JBEGMZ010000425.1:0-4408 GCA_041182745.1 Acidobacteriota bacterium | reverse complement strand
CTCCAAGCATCCGCCCCGCCTGCTTCAGCAGAAAACCGGCGACCGTCGTGTACTCGTCAGACTCAGGCAGATTCAGCGGGTAGTCACGATTCGCTTCACGCACCGCCAGTCCGGCGTCGATGCTGAAAACTCTCTCCCCCGGCCTCCTTGTTCTGCCCTCCTCGACCTCGTCGTGCTCGTCCTTGATCTCACCGACGATCTCCTCAAGCAGATCCTCCATCGTCAGGATTCCCTCCATCCCTCCATGCTCGTCAACGATGATTGCCAGATGGATGCTGCTTCGTTGCAACTGCTGCAGCGCCTCTGCCAGTCGTGCTGTCTCCGGAAGGAAATGGGGCCGCCGCATCAACCGACGCAGATCGAACTCATCTGGTTCGAGCATAAACGGCATCAGGTCCTTGCTATGGATAACCCCGACAATGTTGTCGACGCTCCCACCATAGACCGGCAGCCGCGAATAACCCGAGTCGCGAAACTGCCCGGCCACCTCCGCCAGACCCGCTCTCTCCTCGATCGCCACCACCTTGGTTCGGGGAACCATGATCTCACTGGCTGTCAGCTCTGAAAACTCGAAGACATTATGGATCAACTCCTTCTCGTCCTTCTCCAGCAGTCCGGACTGGTGACTCAGGTTGACCAGGTAACGGATCTCCTCCTCGGTGTAGGCAGTATGATGCCCCGGACGAAATTCAACCCCGATCAACCGCAGCAGCCGGATACCCGAGAGGTTGATGAATTCGATAAATGGCTTGAAGGTTCGATAAAAGATCTCCATCCACCTGGCTGTCGCCAGAGATATTGCCTCCGCTTTCTCGATCGCCAGTGCCTTTGGTGCGTACTCGCCCAGCACAAGGTGGAGGTAGGTGATTATGCCCAGAGAGAGTCCGATCGAGATTGTGTGCGCCACCAGGCTCGTCGTCGGTATCGGCAGATGGCGCATCAGGAATGGCTCCAACCACTGTGCCAGCGTCGACTCTCCGACCGCCCCGAGGGCAAGGCTCGCCAGTGTGATCCCAAATTGACTTGCCGAGAGCATCGCGTCGAGGTGATCGAGCGCTCGCAACGTCGCACTGGCACCACGCCTCCCGGCTGCCGCCAGCGTCTCAATTCGCGCCCGCCGCACGCTCACCAGCGCGAACTCAACGGCGACGAAAAATCCGTTCGCCACCAGCAACAGCAGGATCATTCCAACCTTCAGGATCACTATCGTCATATCTCTATCTCGCTATCTCTCGCCTGTCTCCCGACGACTATTGAGCCACCGCACCGTCTTCCAGCAATCGACGGAAGAACTCGACCACCCGGTTCTCCGCCCACGCCCGATCTTCATCCGCCTGACGAACTCCGCAGAAGGCGACGTGCCCACCGTGATCGGTGGCGAGAACTCCGATGCTTGGATTGCCTCGCAAGCGATCATCGCAGAAGGGGCCAAAAGGAATGAATGGATCATCCTTGGCGTGGATGATCAGCGTCGGAACCCGAATCGCAGGCAGGAAGCTGATCGCACTCGCCCGCTGGTAGTAGTCGCGTGCGTCCCGAAATCCATTGTAGGGTTGAAAATGGTCATCCCAGTCCCAGAGATGGCGGATCTGATCGAGACCACGCAGGTCGTAACGTCCCGGAAAGAGTCGATCCTTCTCCCGCATGGTCCGGGCCAGGCTGCGCACAAAACGCTGCTCATATACCCAGTTGCGTGGCTCTCTAATCGCCTCTGAACAGGAGGCAAGATCGATCGGTGGACTGATCGCGCATACCCCTCTCAACGCTTGGGGCGCCTGCGCTCCGAGTTCACCCGCCAGCTTCAGAGACTGATTTCCACCCATCGAGTAACCAACGATAAAGAGATCCTCTACCCCGTCGTCTTCGATCAACTCCCTGATCACCAGGCTCAGATCTGAGGTCAGCCCGGAATGGTAGAGGTGGGGTGAGAGCGCTGACGTACCACCACAATTGCGCACATTGTAGCGCAGAACATTGAACCCAGCCGCGAGGGCCTTGATTGCAGTCCCTCTGACATAGCCTGATTCGGCCGATCCTTCCAGCCCGTGCACAATCAGTACCAACGGTCGCCGGCCACCATTATGATAATGAGACCAGGCAACGACCCTGGTCTCAGCTTCGGTCACGAATTCACGGCGCTCCATCCGGGTCATCTCCGTGAGGCGACTCAAGTCGCGCCGTCGCAGCGACCCGATGATCGTCATGGCATGACCATTGGCCAGCCCCCACGCCGCACGAAACGGACGAAAGCTCGCGGCAATTTCACCTGCACTGCTCATCTCCACTCTCCCGGTCGGAAACAGTTCTTTATCAAAAGTATCTGATTCTACGTTATCCCTCGCGCGATGCAAAGCTGACGGAAGTCCCAAAGCGGAGCCATTCTTCGACGTGCTTTCTCCTCCCACCGCATGCTATATTGATCGGAATCAGGGGAGGGAAGGCACGTGGACTCAATCATCGACTACTTCGCGCATATTTCATCGAGAGACCGGTCGCTCATTCTCGCGGGAGGCATTGCCTTCTTCTGGCTGATCGAGAGTGCCGTCCCGCTCTTCCACTTCTCTTACCGCAAGTGGAGGCACGCCGGCATCAACCTGTTCTTTACTCTGACAACCATCCTTGTCAATTTTACGCTGGCCTTCATTCTCCTGCGTACCAGCGAGCTCGCCGCCGGGCTTGAGCTTGGACTCCTTCCACGCCTCGGCGCACTCCCGGCCGCCGTCCGCACCCTCATCGGTCTGCTCGGGCTCGACCTGATCGGCGCTTTTGCCATCCACTGGCTCCAGCACCGTGTCAGGCCACTCTGGCAGTTCCATCTCATTCATCATTCCGACATCTGCGTCGATACCACCAGCGCCAACCGCCACCATCCTGGTGAGAGCGTCTTCAGATTTCTTGCCACCGTCGCCGCAGTCGTCATCATTGGCGCACCAATGTGGATGGTCATGATGTACCAGGCTCTCTCCGTAGTCACTTCACAGTTCAACCACGCCAACATCCGTCTCCCGGAGAGACTTGATCGCGTCCTGAGCCTGCTGATCGTCACCCCAAATATGCATCACGTCCATCATCACTACCTGCTTCCCCAGACCGACACCAACTACGGTAACATCTTCTCGATCTGGGATCGCCTCTTCGGCACCTTCGCCTGGATGAGGCAGGAAGATATCAGGTATGGCATCGACACCTACCCTAACCCCCGGGAACATTCGCGCCTCTCCGCGCTGCTGATGATTCCTTTTCGTCCCTATCGTCCGCCAACCGGTGGCAAGTTTGAGTCATCACGCTGACCGACTCGGCATTCGTTATCCACGTCCGAATCACGCGTCAGGCTTTTGTTGGCGATTCAGGCCGGAAGGTCGCCGGAGCAATTGACTCGCTTCGCTCCGGCGTCATAACATCACAGACCATGCGGCAACCGTTACCCGTTGACATTCCTGACAAGCTGTTCTTCAAGATCGGTGAGGTCTGCGAACTGGTCGGTGTACAGGCGCACGTCCTGCGGTATTGGGAGACGGAGTTCCCCATGCTCCAACCCCGAAAGAATCGTGCCGGGCAGCGCACATATCGCCGCCGTGATGTCGAGATGGCTCGCCGCATCCGCCAGCTGCTCTATGATGAGGGTTTCACCATCGCCGGCGCCCGCAAGCGCATCGCCGCCGAGGGCCGCGCCGGGAACACCCAGCTCAAGATTGTTCCGCCCTTCGTGGCTCCCGGGGATCTCGAGCCGGAACCGGCTCTGGATCCCGATCCCCCCTCCAGAAACTACCCCGAGCCGGCCCAATCCTCCCGTCTCTCTCGTGAAACGATTCGGAGGCTCCGCCACCTCGCTGAGGAGTTGTTGACAATGATCGACGGTGATGTTAGAAAATAGAGCTTTGGTTCTCTGATGGAATGATCTTTTTCGGGACGTGGCGCAGCCTGGTAGCGCGCTTGCTTGGGGTGCAAGAGGCCGTGAGTTCGAATCTCGCCGTCCCGACTCTTTTCTACTGACAACGGTGATGGGTCAGCTGGACCCGGGTAAGCTTCACCCGGGTCAGCAGGTCCTGATTACTTTGTGGTCAGTCCCTTCGCTAACAATACCAGTCAGCGGTCAGGCTCTTACTGCCTGCTGATCGGAAGACTTCAGCACAACCTGGGGTTGATCCTTTTCTCCTGCCGTCTTCTTGCCGCTTTCAAACAAAGCTTGTGACGGCTGCATCTCCTGCTGAAGGCTCAGGTACGGGCCGTTACTGCTTCCAATACAGTAATTCTCTGGTATAGTGTCCCTTCACCGTAATGTAATCCCAGTTGTGTTCAGACTTTGCCTCCCAACCTTGAAGGAGAGTTCGAGAATGGTAACTCGTCGTCAATTTGTTGCCGCTGGCGCCGGAGCGCTGGTCGCCTCCACGCTGCCGCGCGTCGCGCG
>JBEGMZ010000424.1:0-4430 GCA_041182745.1 Acidobacteriota bacterium | reverse complement strand
CGACAAGGTAGACAAGCCTAAAAGATCGACCTGTCCGGGGAACCAACGGCCCAAAACGCGAGGGTTGGTTCGGGCGCGGACCATGACTGGTCAGCTCACGCGGACTAGCCAGCTCACGCGCCGGCCCCGATCTGCCTGAGCCTCTCAACCACTTGCTGGATCATCCAGTCGGGAGTGGAAGCGCCGGCGCTCACCCCGACGCGGCTGACACCGCGGAGATCCTCCGGGCGGATCTCGTCGCCCGTCTCGATGAGAACCGCCCGCGGACACTTTTCACGGGCCGACTCGACCAGTTTGTTGCTGTTGGCACTGTGGCGACCGCCAATGACATAGAGCATATCGACCTCAGCCGAGAGAGTGCGAACAGCCGCCTGGTTCTCCTCGGTGGCGTCACAGATAGTCTCGCAGACACGGATCTCACGACAGCGCGCGCGGATAGCCTCAATGATCAACTGGTGCTTTTTCGGACTGATGGTGGTCTGGGCGATGGTGCCGATCCGATCGATGAAGGGCAGCTTCGCGGCATCCTCGACCGACCTGACAACCTCGGCCTGATTGTCGATGTAGCCAAGGATGCCGCGAATCTCGGGATGGTCCTTGTCACCAATGATGACGACGGTGTAACCACTGTTACGAAGTTCGAGCGCTTTGCGCTGGGAGTAATGAACGTAGGGGCAGGTCCCATCCATCACCCTCAGTCCGCGCGCCTTCAGGGCCTGATACGAGGCAGGAGCGACACCGTGGGCCCGGATGATGACGGTTCCGCGATCGGGGAGTGAGTCCTCATCGGTGACCTCGATGCCATCCTGGCGCAGACGCTCGATCTCCTGCGTGTTGTGAATCAATGGGCCGAGTGTGACGACCGGCAGCGACGAGTCCTTCTCCAGCGCACGGTAAGCCATATCGACCGCCCGCTTGACGCCCATGCAGAATCCCAGACTGTCGGCGAGTACGATCTCCATTAAACTACTCCTGTATCAAAAAAAGGCCGCCGGAAGATTGAATCTTCCGGCATACATGAGCGGTTGTCAAGCGGTGAGCATCGGTTGAACGCTTCAGGTCGAGCGCAGAAAGCGTCGCACCTCGGAGTCACGAAGGTGGCGGAAGTCGCCTGGTTTGAGCCTTTCGTCACGCAGGAAGCCGATTGCAACCCGGCGGAGTTTGAGGACGGAGTGGCCGATCGAGTCGAACATCCGGCGGATCTGCTGGTTGCGTCCCTCGTGGAGAGTAACCTTGAACCAGGCATTGGTTTCGCTCTGCTCGATCGGTTCGATCTTTGCCGGCGCGGTGCGGACACCCTCGATGAAGACGCCTCGCTCAAGCTGGCGGAGCTGCTGTTCACCGGGATGCCCCTTCACCTTGACGTGGTAGACCTTGGGAACCTTGCCTGAAGCGTGAGCGATGGCCTGAGTAAAATCGCCATCGTTGGTCAGGAGGAGAAGCCCTTCGGTGTTGAAGTCGAGCCGGCCAACCGGGTGAACACGGCGTCCCCAGGGGCCGAGCAGATCGATCACGAGGGGACGTTGGCGCGGATCCGATCGGCTGGTGAGCACGCCAATCGGCTTGTTGAGCAGGATGTAGATCTTCTCCTGGCGGGCCAGAAGCGGGTTGATCAGGCGGCCCTGAACCTTGATATGATCCGTCGAAGGATCGGCCTTGGTTCCCGGCTCGGTGACGACGTGACCATTGACGGTGACCAGACCGTCGGCGATCAGCTCTTCAGCCCGGCGGCGGGAGGCGATTCCGGCGGCGGCAATAATCTTCTGGAGTCTTTCCTGCATACCGGTTCCGATCAGCGTTGGCCTTGGGTGAGAAGCGTCAGGGCTTCGTGGCGGACTCGTTCGTCGCGGCGGAAGATGCCGCGCACGGCGGTGGTGACGGTGGTAGCGCCGTGTTTACGGACACCGCGCATAACCATGCAGAGATGCAGAGCCTCAACCACCACCATCACCCCCTCCGGTTTCAGCTCGCTCTCGAAGAGGGTCTCGGCAATCTGGGTGGTCAGCCGCTCCTGCACCTGGGGGCGACGCGAAAAGAGGTCGGCGACCCGGGCCAGCTTGGAGAGGCCAACGATCCTGCCCCCGGCCGGGATATAGGCGATATGGGCAACACCGGTGAATGGGATCAGATGGTGTTCGCATATCGAGTAGATCGGGAGGTCTCGGACGATGACAATCTCGTTATGGTTCTCGTCGGGGATGACCTTGATTTCGGCCGCGACGTTTTCGTAGAGGCCACCGCAGATCTCGGCGTACATCTCGGCGACGCGTTCGGGCGTTTCAACAATGCCAGGGCGATCGAGGTCCTCACCAATGCCTTCAAGGATCAGCCGAACCCCGGCGGCGATCTTTTCGAGATTCATTCCAGGATTCGCGAGATTCATTCCAGGATTAACTTCCGGACTCGTTCCAGGATTTATGTTCGGCTTCTCAGTCATAAAGATCATTATGGTTAAAAGAGGGCCGATCACGCAAGCTGAAAAAGTGACATCCATTTAATGCGAGTTAATTCGAGGTGGCTGGGCAGTTTGGCGGTGAATGGGTTTATAATTCCGCCCTGCCCTTCAGGTATTCCGGCGGGGCTTGATCTAACTAACAACCAAGGCGGTGAATTTTATGGAGACGAGCCAGCTGGGCGGGGTGTCGGTGATCGAGCGGCGGAGCGGCGCCGACCATCCCTATTTCAATCGCGAACTGAGCTGGATTGAGTTCAACAGTCGGGTTCTTGACGAGGCGCTCGATCCGACACAACCGCTGATGGAACGTCTGAAGTTTCTTTCCATCTTTTCAACCAACCTCGATGAGTTCTTCATGGTGCGGATCTCGGGGCTTCAGGAGCAGTTGAAGGCCAATCCGCAGCTCCATTCGCCGGACGGGCTTACACCTGCAACCCAGTTACGGATGATCTCGGAGCGACTGCGGGGACTGATCAGCCTGCAGACAAGATGTCTTCGGGAGCAGATCCTGCCAGGGCTGGAGCGGAGCGGTGTGCGAGTCATACCCTATTCGAGGTTGTCGGAGCAACAGCGGGAGTCGCTGCAGAGTCTCTTCAACGAGCGAATATTTCCGATTCTGACACCGCTTTCGGTCGATCCGAGCCATCCTTTTCCGTACATTTCCAACATCAGTCTCAATCTTGGGATTCTGGTGATTCCGGAGAGTCCGCGGGGAGACGAGGAGTTGCGGTTCGCGCGGGTCAAGCTGCCCCCGAACGTACCACGGCTGATCCCGGTGGAGGGGGATGGATTCGGTTTTGTGCTGCTGGAGGAGGTAATTGCAGCCCATATCGAGAATCTGTTCCCGGGAATGGAGATCCTCGAGTGCCAGCCGTTCCGGATCACGCGTGATGCCGACCTCGAGATCGAGGAAGACGAGGCAGGTGACCTGCTGAAGACGGTTGAGCGGCAGTTGCGGCAACGACGCTTTGGTTTCGGGGTCAGACTGGAGGTGGCCGCCGGGATGAGTGCGCGAATGGTCAAACTGTTGCGTGACTCGCTTGAACTGGGCGACGGGGATGTCTACACGATCGACAGCATGCTGAACATTCCGGATCTGCTGGCACTGACCAGACTCGATTTTCCCGAGCTGAAGGATCTGCCTTTCACGCCGCGTCTGCCGGCGGCGATTCAGAGATCGGACAATATCTTCGACGCGATCAGACAACAGGATCTGCTGATTCATCACCCGTATGATTCATTTGCTCCGGTGATCGAATTTCTGCGCAGTGCGGCCCGCGATCCGAACGTGCTGGCGATCAAGCAGACTCTCTATCGGGTGGGAAAGGATTCGCCGATCGTGGAGGCGCTGATCGAGGCGGCTGAGAACGGGAAGCAGGTCGCGGTGCTGGTCGAACTGAAAGCGCGGTTCGACGAGGAGAACAACATACTCTGGGCGCGTCGGCTGGAGAAGGCGGGGGTACACGTGGTCTACGGACTGGTCGGGTTGAAGACCCACGCCAAGATTGCGCTGGTCGTGCGGCAGGAGAAGAGTGCGCTGCGCCGATATATTCATCTTGGAACGGGCAACTACAACCCGGTGACATCACGCATCTACACCGACTTCGGAATCTTCACTGCGGATCCTGACTTTGGGGCGGACGCATCAGACCTCTTCAACTACCTGACAGGCTATTCCCGCAAGAACCGCTATCGCAAGCTTCTCGTCTCCCCGGTAAGCCTGCGGAAGTCGATCACCGAGATGATACGTCGGGAGATACTGCACTTGCAGGCTGGGCGACCGGCCGGGATCGCCGCCAAACTGAACAGCCTGACCGACACGGAGATCATCGAGGAGCTCTACCGGGCATCACGGGAAGGGGTCCCGATCGACCTTCTGGTGCGCGGGGTCTGCTGCCTTCGTCCGGGAATTCCCGGGAAGAGCGAGACGATTCGGGTTGGCAGCATTGTCGGTCGATTCCTTGAGCATTCGCGA
>JBEGMZ010000423.1:0-3604 GCA_041182745.1 Acidobacteriota bacterium | reverse complement strand
CGGCCCGGCCGACCGCCTCCGGTTGCCCTCCTTGTTCGAGCGTGACATACATAAAGACGCGGCCATCGGCGAGCTGGACGAGGGTCGGATCGAAGAAGCCTGTTGCCCCGGCCCGAAAGTTGGTCGCCTCGATCGCCGCGCCATTATTGAGCGGGAGAAAGATCCGGCCATCGGCGCTGACATAGAGGTAGAGCTTCTTGAGCCGCATGACTACGGCGAGGTAACCGCCACCGGCGAGCTTGAGGACGGCCGGATCGACGCTGGTATTGCCGGCATTGGGCGTCATGACGTTGAGATCGTTGAATGGATTATCATACTCGAACTGAAAACTCCGGCCGCCATCGGTCGATACCGCCGTGCGTGAGTTGGCGCGAGCTGCCGCCTTGTCGACTTAGATCAGGCGCAGCCGGCCATCATTGGTCGCATAGACATCCGGCACGCCGATAAACTGGCCCTGGCCAGTATAGACATTGCCACTTGGATCACGAGTGAACTGCCCGCTGGCATTCTCGAGCAGGCGGAAGAGGACGGCGCCGGTCGTGCCGGGTGGGGCGAGCCCGAGCACATAGAGTGCCCGCTGGCCCGTGCTGGTCTCGCGCGGCACGGTCTCGGTTGGGGCATAGCCAGTGCCGGTCAGAGAGCTGGAGAGACCGTTGATGGTCGATGAGCTGGTGCTGTTATCACCGGTCGGCGAGCGATAGAGTCTGATGCCGCCGGTACCGCCCACGGTAAGCCAGACCTCGCCCTTGACCAGCCCGACGTTCGGGATACTGGCATTGGCAATCAGAAAGCCGGCATCGGGTCTGACCGTCCAGGCAGTATTGGCCGATGTGAGCAGCGCGTCGAAAGAGGTGATGACCGATTCCAAGTGGGACGCCGTCTGCTGAAGCCCTCCGTGGCCGACGGACTGATCCTCGATCGCCAGATCGACCGTTCCGCCCTGGAGCTTGATGAAGTCGGCCGTGCGCCGCATGGCCGGGCATCCATCACGATCCGGATTCGGGTCGAGTCCGCCACAGAAGGTGGCAAACCGCGCCCCGGTAAAAGGGCGGACACCATACTGTCCAGCGGTCACCTGCTGATAGAACGGATAGTCGGTCGAGGCTCCCCCGGCATTGGCGAGGGTCAACGCAAAGAAGTTGTTCTTCGCGATCAGATCGAACATCCGCACATAGTAGAGGTTGGCGCTGCCACGGCTGAATCCGTGGAGCATCGCCCGTCCGGGGGCAATTCCGGCGGCCAGCAGAGCCGGGGTGAGTTGCTGGTAGACTGCATCGGGAGCGTAGTAATCATTCGGTGCCGCATCATTGGCCAGCCACCACTGCAGGGCGATGATGCCGTGGCCGTGGCGTTGCGCAACATCGTACCAGAGCTGGAACTCATCGAAGGCCCAACTGCTGCTGCCGTGGAGCGTCACGATCATCGTCCGCCCATTCTTGCGTGTCGTGGGGAACCAGCTCAACACGAAACTGCGCCCATCCGGAGTGGCCGCGATACTCGCGCCACGGTCAATGGCGAACTGATAGCGGGTCGGATTGATCTGCCGGGCCCGCTCGAGCAGGGCCTGCGCGGCTGGCGGAAGGTTTGTCTGGAGCGCCGTTGCCGCCTCGGTTCGCCCGATCCCCAACACAACAATCAAGAGCATCAATAAGGCAGGTGCCGCGATGCGAAATATTCCCGACATGGAGGTCTCACCTTCTACTGGGTAAATCGTAATTAGGACTTACGCATTAACCATCTTGATCGATGGATTTTAAGCTGCTGGATGAGGTAATCATCCAGCAGGCCGTGTTTGAGTTGGTAATCCATGCGACCGGTTTGAATCGCAAGTTCATTGAGTCTGATACAGACCAGTAAGGCGCAGCCGATGTTGTTACGCTGAATCCGGGCCTTGCGAGATTGATATCGCTCTAGTCCAGTGAGCTGCTTCCCTTCGCGGTGCTGTTGCTCGATTCTCCAGCGGAAGCCGCACACTTCTTGTGTCGCCTCAGTGGAATCGGCAGCCAGATCGTTAGTGACGATCCAATCCGTGCGACGGGTATGCGGATTCCGCTGATTGTGAACGCTGATTCCGGGCATCCATCGTGAACACTGAGCTTCCCCTGCCCTGACTTGGCGCGATGATGCACCTGGAGGTGAAAATGACGACGAGGAGAAAGGCGGCAGTCTACGGCAGAGTTCAAGGCACGGTCAAGCTGGTTCGGGCCGGTGGCCGGAGCATCGCACAGACGGCGAGGGACTTGGATCTGACGGAGACAGCCCTCTGTGAGTGGGTCCGGCGGGCTGTCTCCGTCAGCCCCAGCCGCTCGGCTCAATCATAGTTGAGGTGATTGACCGCATTCTGCTCGAGGTTCTCCCTATTGTGATCATAGCGCATGACGGTCTTCGGGTCTTCGTGACCGCTCATCATCTGCACCTGGCGGTAGGAGAGCCCCTGATCGAGCGCCCTCGTGATGGCCGTCCGCCGCAGGTCATGCGGTGAGAGCTTCCCTACCCCGCAGTAATCACCCCATCGACGCACGATGAGATGAACCATTCGCGTCGAGAGGGGCCTGGCAAACTCCAGTGTCCGGTAGTTGACGAGCGGCTGAAAGAGAAAGGCCTCATCTCCATCGCTGTGCAGATTTCGCCGCCGACTCTCATCGAGTTTCAGGTAGTCCCGAATCGCCGCGCGGACATCATCCGGCAGCGGAAGAGCCCGCTCTCTTCCCCCCTTCACCTTGAACTTCAGAATTGATCGCCCGTGAGTCCACCGGATATCCGACGCCCTGAGCGAACAGACTTCGGAGACTCTGACGCCGAGCCTGAGCATGACCATCAGCAAGGCAAAGTCCCTCGCCCCTTCAGCTCGGCGCCGATCCGGACCGCAGAGCAGTCGCCGGACATCCTCGGCGGTGAGCGCGCGCCCGGCCATCGTCTCCGGCAGTTTGGGCGACATGACAAACTTCTGGTCAGCCGGATTCTTGTCGAGGATCCCGAGGGCTGTCAGGTAGCTGAAGAAGGACCGCAGAACGGTGAGCTTGAAGGCCACGGTTGCCGCCTTCTGCCGTTTACGGCGGAGAAGGCTGTCGCGCCAGGCCTGGACCTGGGCCACGGTGACCATGCCCGGTGCGGGATTACCCACCGAGGCGAAGAACTCCCTGACAACGCGCTCGTAGGCTCGACGGGTCTCGACCGAGACCGACCGCTCGGCAAACTGAACGGCCTGCCGCGGCTCAAACCGCCCTTGCTCGCGCGCTGCCAGATTCGCTGCCTGACCTGGAACCAGCTCTGCCTCCATCCGCCCCCCTCTCTGGTTGGCTAACCGAAAGCTTACGGATAAGACCAATGGCGCTGATATTCACGCCAAAGTCAGATCATTTTAGCCACCACGAATTGTAGCCTTCCAGAGTTTGAAGATAGTTTCTAATGCTGTAACGACTTTAGATGGTTGAGTAGTTTTTTCGTAGCCGTGGCAAACGCGTGGGTTGGGTTATCCCGACAGTACTTATCGAGATAAGACCATTGGCCGTACACATCAGTATCCCCCAAGACTCCCCCTGAAGGCGCATCGCCAACGTACCAGTTATAAGCACTGGCGAAGCCAAACACGAATGCTTCGAAC
>JBEGMZ010000422.1:0-7337 GCA_041182745.1 Acidobacteriota bacterium | reverse complement strand
GCTTCCGGACGCAGGTCACGACGTATACCGTGCTGACCGGATCGGTGATCAATGGCGATGCTGCGCTCGAAGTTGGGCAGACCACCGAGATCGTCACGGTCGAGGGGGCAGCATCCCAGGTCAACTTCGAATCGCACACGATCGACGGGGTGATCACGCGCCAGAAGATCCAGGATCTGCCGCTCAATGGTCGCAGCTTCCTGCAGCTCGCCTTCCTTGAGCCGGGCGTCTCGGTCGGAGCGGGGACCACCTCGCAGTATAATTCTCTCTTCTCGGTCTCGGTGCTTGGCGGTTCCTCGGACAAGACCAACATCACGGTCGATGGCGGAAACGTCCGTGACCCGATCAACGGCAACACCTCGATGAACTTCTCGCAGGAGGTGGTGCAGGAGTTTCAGCTCTCATCGAACAACTTTGACCTCTCGACCGGAATCACCAGTGTCGGCTCGGTCAACATTGTCAGCCGCACCGGGAGCAATGAGTTCCACGGCTCGGCCTATATGTTCTATCGCGATAACCACATGGCCGCCTATCCCGGCCTCGCCCGCAATCCGGCAAACCCAAAACCGTTCTTCGCGCGGCGCAATCCGGGGATCTGGTTTGGCGGGCCGCTGATCAAGGATCGGCTCTTCTTCTTCTCCAACTACGAGTTCACCAACCAGACCCAGGTCTTCACCGTCCAGCCCGACCTCCCGTCAGTTCGCGGGCTCGCCGGTAACTTCGCCAGCCCCTATCGCGGGCACCTCTTCAGCACACGCTTCGACTGGCGGATTTCGGACAAGAACACACTCTTTGTGCGGCTCTCGCATGACCGCAACCGCGGGTTTGGCCCCTCGGGTGGCGCCCCGCTCCCCTCCAACTGGCTGCAGAACAAGAACCACTCGAACCAGGGAGTGCTGGGTCTGACCTCGACCATCACCTCAAATCTGGTCAACGATTTCCGGTTCAACGCGACCTACTGGCAGAATCGGAACCTCTTTGCCGATTCGACCGTCTGTCCGAGCTGCCTTGGGCTGGGATTTCCGCAGCTGACCCTTGTCGGTTCAAACAACTTTACGGTCGGCAACACCTCGAACGCGACGCAGGGGCGCGACATCCGTCGCTTCACATTCTTCAATAACCTGAGCTGGCAGAAGGGGTCGCATCGGCTGCGGTTTGGAACCGAGCTTGAGCACGCCCCCGGGACCGGTTTCTGGGGATACTGCGACCCGGGCTGCGGAGTCGCCTTCTCGCCGGAGTATGTGCGTCAGGTCGTGCCGGCACCACTGGTCGCCGCGCTCTTCCCGAATCTGCCGTCAGTGATTCGCACCAACGCCGATCTGCTCAACCTGCCGTTTGCCGGAGGTGTGGTCGGAATCGGCAACCCGGCCCAGCCACCGCCGTACAATGTCGCCGATGCGAAGATCAATCGCCGGATCCGGTGGTTTGCCCAGGACACCTGGCGGGCAAGCTCCAACCTGACCATCAACTACGGGCTCGCCTGGAACTTTGAGAGCACGCTGGTCAACAAGGATCTGAGCAAGCCGGCGCTGCTCGCGCCGCTCTATGGCACCGATCTGACTCCGACGCGGAACAACTACCGCAACTACTCGCCATCACTCGGGCTCGCCTGGAACATCGACAAGAGCAAGAAGACGGTGATCCGCGCTGGCGGTGGCATCTACTGGGAGACGGAGCTGCTCTGGCGCCGTCTGCAGGAGCGGGCCTTCATCGGTCCGGTTGGCAACGGACGGATTCAGTTCCCGCACACCGGGTTCGTCAACACCATCAATGGCATTATCGATGTTGCAGCAGGAGGGCGGCCGGTTGCCGTTGGAGCGCCGCTCCCGGCAAACACTCTGACAACTATGACGGTTGGCCAGTTTTTGCAGATCGTCGGACAGCAGGGCCCGGTCGTGACCGCCAACCTTGCCCCGAAGGATCCCAACAACCTCGCGGTACGCAATATCCAGCTCTTCAAGGCCGGGTCACAGCTCTATCCGAAGGACTATCCGGTGCAGCGCAGCTACCAGATGAGCTTTGGAATCCAGCGTGAGCTGCCGTACGACATGGTGCTGACGGCCGACTTTGTCCGCCGGATCTTCGTCAACACGCTGCTGGGTGAGCTCGACTACAACAAGTTCAATCGCCGGGTCAATGGTGTTCAGACCCCGGTCATTCCACGATGTGCGAGCGCGGCCCAGGTCAACGATCCGTCGGCCAACTGCTCATCGGGACCGATCACCTTCTGGACGCCGGCCGGTCGCGGTGTCTATAACGCACTGCTCGTCAAGCTCGACAAGCGGATGTCGAATCGCTTCCTCTTCACGGCCTCCTATGCGCTGACCGCCCAGAGCGGCTACAACGGAATTGCAGACCTCGATGAGTGGGATGCGACCTGGGGGCCACAGGGGTCCCGTCACATCCTCAACGTCTCCGGGATCATCGACCTCCCGCTTGGTCTTCAGCTCGGCATCATCTCGTCGATGGCGACTCGTGGTCCGCTGATGCCCAGCGTCACCGGAGTCGATCTGGACGGGGATGGGACGACGACCGAGCCGATCATCGGCGTCAAGGGCTACAACTGCTTCAACCGTGGGTGCGGCAAATCGGATCTCGCGGCAGCCGTCGCGCGCTGGAACCAGACCTACAGCGGCAAGCAGGATGCCCGTGGCCAGAACATCCCGCAGCTCTCGCTGCCGGCCAACTATGAGTTTGGCGACAGCTTCAGCTCACAGGATATTCGTCTGACCAAGACCTTCACCTGGAAGGATCGGTATAAGCTGGCCGTCTTCGGTGAGATGTTCAACTTCCTGAACATCGCCAACCTGAGCGGCTACAACTTCACGGTCAACAATGCGCTCTTCGGCCAGCCGACGCAGCGGGCAACGCAGGTCTTCGGATCGGGCGGTCCGCGCGCGCTTCAGCTGGGCGCAAGGTTGAGCTTCTGATCGTTCCCACCAGCGATTGAGCGCGACAGCCGGCCGGGAGCAGACCTCTCCCGGCCGGCTGTCGCGTCTAACCAGCCCCGTCTCCGCTCCCACCCGTTCCTCGCTGGCCGCCTGGCCGGGTCACCTGGCTGGGTCACCTGGCTGGGTCACCTAGCTGGGTCACCTGGCTGGGTCACCTGGCTGGGTCACCTGGCTGGGTCACTTTGATCTCCGGCCGCTTGAGCTTTCCCCCAGCTCTGCATTAAACTCCGCCCGAAGCGGAGCCCGGGTTGGGGTCGGGTCATCCGCGACGTTACCGCCTGACATATTTGTTGAGTTCAATTTTGAGTATGGCGATGACCGGACATTCGAGCCGGCTGGGATGCCGATATCCGGTTCACGCGGTGGGGTGACTATGAAGAAGAGACTGAAACTGGCCGGCCTGCTGGCGCTCCTGCTGGCGGTTGCTGCCATTCACAGGGGGGCTGGGCCAGTGGGTGCCAGGGCCGGTCAAACCGACCTCTCGCGGCAGGCCTTTGTGATCCTGGAGCGGAACTGTTTCGGTTGCCATGGAGTGGCCCGGACGAGCGACCTCGATCTGCGAAGCGGTGAGGCCATTCTGAAGGGCGGAACGGGGGGCAAAGTTGTCGTGCCAGGCAAGCCGGAGCTGAGCCGGCTGATGCACTTCGTCACCCATCGCGAGAAGCCGGTCATGCCTCCGACCGGGAAGCTGAGTGACAGCGATATCGAGATTCTGCGCCGGTGGATTGCCGATGGTGCCCGGTTCGAAGGCTTTGCACCGGTCGAGTCCGGGAAGGCAGAGCCGCCGCTGGCGATCAAGCCATTCAGTGCCGAGGAGCGCGGCTACTGGGCCTTCCAGCCGCTGCGACGCGTCGATCCTCCCCGGGTCGCCGATCCACGCTGGAGCCGCAATCCGATCGACGGCTTCCTCTACGCCGCGATGGCCACCAAAGGGCTCAAGCCATCGGCCGCGGCTGATCGTCGCACCTTGATCCGCCGCGTGACCCTCGACGTGACCGGGCTGCTGCCGACCCCCGAAGAGGTCGAGTCCTTTGTCAATGACCGACGGCCGGATGCCTGGGAACAGCTTGTCGATCGGCTGCTGGCCAGCCCGCATTACGGAGAGCGCTGGGCACGCCACTGGCTCGATGTGGTTCGTTACGCCGATTCAGGCGGCTTTGAGTTCGATATCGATCGCCCCGAGGGCTGGCGTTATCGTGACTATGTTGTCAAGGCGATGAATGACGACAAGCCATACGACCAGTTTATCCGCGAGCAGCTCGCCGGTGATGAGTTTGCGCCGGATACCAGTGATGCGATGATCGCGACCGGCTTTCTGCGTCTCGGACCTGATGGCGAGGACCGCGGCGAACGGGCTCGTCAGGACGCACTCGACGATGTGATCACGACCACCTCACTCGCTTTTATGGGGATGACGGTCGGCTGTGCCCGCTGCCATGACCACAAGTTCGATCCGATCCGCCAGGCTGACTTCTACCGCATCCAGGCGGTCTTCAGTCCGGCCCAGCCACTCGACTACCCGGTCGTTCCGCCCGAGGTGGTCACCGCCCACAAGGCCGAAGTGGCGCGGATCGACGCTCTCCTCAAGCCGCTCAAGACGACACGACGTGAACTTGAAGCGCCCTACGTCAGGATGCTGATCGAGGAGCAGGTGGCCGGACTGCCCGAGTATATGCAGGTTGCCTGGCGGACCCCGGAGGCCGAACGGACCGAAGGGCAGAAACTGACGGTGCAGCAGATTCGCAAGGTGCTGGAGATCGATCGGCAGGCCCACCGTTTCAGCGAGAAGGAGATGGTCGGGCGCATGCCGGCGGCCGATAAGCTGAAACACCAAGAGCTCTCCGCACGGATCACCGAGCTGGAGCGGCAGAAACCGAAGCCCTACGCCACCACCCGGGCGATCACGGAAAAGTCGCGAGTCGCCACACCAACCTGGTTCCTCCATCGCGGCAGTGTCGAATCCCGTGGGCCGGCGGTAGAGCCGGGAACGCTCTCTGTTCTCGGTGATTTCAGCTTTCCCGAGCCTCCGGCGAGTGCCTCATCGACCTGGCGGCGGCGAGGGCTGGCCGAATGGCTGACCCGCCGCGACAATCCGCTCACGGCCCGGGTCATGGTCAATCGTCTCTGGCTCCACCACTTTGGTGAGGGGATTGTCCGGACGCCGAGCAACTTTGGCAAGCTGGGCGAGCCGCCGACCCACCCTGAACTGCTCGACTGGCTGGCCGTTGAGTTCATCGATCGCGGCTGGAGCATCAAGCAGATGCACCGGCTGATGCTGACCTCCGAAGCCTATCGCATGCGCAGTGATGATGTCGCCGCCAGCGCCGAGATCGACCCGGAGAACCGGCTCCTCTGGCGCATGCCACGGGTGCGCCTCGAAGCCGAGGTGATCCGCGACCTGATCCTTGACGCTTCGGGAAACCTCAACCGGTCGATTGGCGGACCCTGTGTCTACCCCTACATCGATCCAAAGCTCTTTCAGTCAAGCACCAAGCGAACCTGGCCCGGCAGACCGGACGACGACCCGTCGACCTGGCGGCGCAGCCTCTATGTCTACTCCAAGCGTTCGATCCGCTACCCGCTCTTTGAGACCTTCGATCAGCCCAATCTGATCAACTCCTGTGAGCGGCGCAATCGTTCGACGATCGCTCCGCAGGCCCTGCTGATGATGAACAACAACTTTATCATCTTCGAGGCCGGGAAGTTTGCCGAGCGGTTGAAGGCTGAAGCGGGTGGCAATGTCGGAAGCCAGGTCGAGCGTGCCTTCCGGCTCGCGCTCGGGCGTGGGCCGACACCGTTTGAGCGAGAAAAGTCGGTCGAGTTTGTTCAGGGCACGCCAAACGGACTGGCGGAGTTCTGTCAGCTGATCTTCAATCTCAATGAATTTCTCTATCGTCAATAGGGTACCGTTATGAAACAGATCACCCATCTCTCTCGTCGTGAACTGCTGGGCCGCCTTGGTGGTGGTATCGCCGGCGTGGCCTTCGCCGATCTTCTCGGGCAGGATGGGCGGCTGGCCCAATCGCCATCAGGCCCGATCAATCCGCTCGCGCCCCGTCAGCAGCATTTTCCGGCGAAGGCAAAGGCGGTCATCTCGATCTTCTGTTACGGCGGGGTGAGCCAGGTCGACACCTTCGACCACAAGCCGATGCTTCTCAAGCGGCAGGGTGAGGCCATGACCGGTGTCGGTGAGATTATGCCTTTTATGGGCACTCCCGGCGGGCTCATGCCATCACCCTGGCAGTTCAAGCGGCACGGCCAGTCCGGAATAGAGATCTCCGAACTCTTCCCGCACGTCGCGGAGCACGCCGATGATCTCGCCGTGATCCGCTCGATGTCGGCGCTCAGCCCGGCCCACGGTCCGGCCATCTTTCAGATGTCGACTGGCAGTATTCTGCCCGGCCATCCGAGTGTCGGTTCCTGGGTCACCTACGGTCTGGGCAGCGAGAATCAGAACCTGCCCGGATTCATCGTCTTCACCGACTACCGCGGCGGCCCGATCAATGGCGCTCCCAACTGGGGCAATGGCTACATGCCGGCAGCATTTCAAGGAACGCCATTTCGTGATTCCGGTGACCCGATCGTCGATCTCCACCCGCCAAAGGGACGGACTCCGGAGCAGCAACAGCGATGGCTGCGGCTGTTGCGCGAGCTGAACGAGAAGCACCGCGAGCAGAATCCGGAGGATACCGAACTCTCGGCCCGGATCCACTCCTACGAGCTGGCCTTTCGCATGCAGACCCACGCCGGCGATGCCATCGACATCAGCCGTGAGTCGGCCGCGACGCAGCGACTCTATGGCATCGGCGAGAAGCCGACCGACTATTTTGCCCGCCAGGCGCTCATGGCCCGGCGTCTCGTCGAGCGTGGCGTCCGCTACGTCCAGATCTTCTCCGGTGGAGGTAATTTTGATCCATCGTGGGATGCACACTGGGATCTGAAGGGCAATCACGGTCTCCATTGTGCCGAGACCGATAAGCCGATCGCCGGGCTGATCAAGGATCTGAAGAGCCGTGGCCTCTTCGATTCGACCATCATCCTCTGGCACGGCGAATTTGGCCGGATGCCGATCTCGGAGCGGATGGATGGCCGGGATCACAACGCCCACGGCTTCAGCGTCTGGCTTGCCGGCGGTGGCATCAAGGGAGGAACAGTCGTCGGCGCGACCGATGATTTCGGGTATCGCGCGCTCGAGAACAAGAAGACGATCTATGAACTCCACGCGACCATCCTCCACCTGCTGGGTCTCGATTATGACCGGCTGACCTATCGGTTCAATGGCCGCAACATGCGCCTGACCGATGTCCACGGTCGCGTGATCAGGGAGATTCTCGCCTGAACGACTTCCACCTCTGGCGCGGATCTCCGGTCGGTCACGAATCCTGC
>JBEGMZ010000421.1:0-3093 GCA_041182745.1 Acidobacteriota bacterium | reverse complement strand
TGGGGTGGGCGACGCTGACGGTGCCTGAGATCGATCAGGGCTTTGCGTCCATCCAGTTATGCCCAACGCCGATCTCGACCGGGAGCGGAACGTCAAGCCTCGCCGCTCTCGCCATCGTCTCCCTGACCAGCTGGCTGGTTGCCTCAACCTCGGCGTGTGGAACCTCAAGTACAAGTTCGTCGTGGACCTGCAGGATCATCCGGGCCTGGAGCTTCTCTTGTCGCAGCGCGGCGGCAACCTTGAGCATCGCCAGCTTGACGATATCCGAGGCCGAGCCCTGCATCGGCATGTTGACCGCTTCGCGCTCGGCGGCGGCCCGGAGCGCCCCTTTGCCCTTCAGTTCTGGCAGGTGGCGGAGTCGGCCGTAGATCGACCGGACAGTGCAGTTGGCGGCGCGGGACAGTTCCGGCAGCTCGTCCATATATTTTTTGACGCCGGCGTAGGTGCGGTAGAAGTCCTCGATCACCCGCTTTGCTTCGTACCGCGAGATGCCCACCCGTTGCGCCAGTCCAAAGGGTCCGATGACATAGGCGATCCCAAAGTTGACGATCTTGGCGACGCGACGCTTCTCGCGGAGCGCTTCGGCTGTCCGGGCTCCGAAGACCTCACGGGCCGTCCGTTCGTGAATATCCTCGCCGCTCTGGAAGGCCCGCAGCATGACCGGGTCCTGAGTGATGTGGGCGAGCAGCCGTAACTCGATCTGTGAATAGTCGGCCGAGAGCAGAACGTGACCGTCGGCGGGAATGAAGGCCCGGCGGATGCGGCGTCCCATCTCGGTGCGGATCGGAATGTTCTGCAGGTTGGGATCGGTCGACGAGAGGCGCCCCGTCGCCGCGATCGTCTGATTGAGCGTGGTGTGGATGCGCCCGTCCTGCGGATCGATCAGCGCCGGCAGCGCGTCGACATAGGTTCCCTTCAGCTTGCTCAGTTCGCGGTGCTCGATGATCAGCCGGGGCAGCTTGTACTTCAGCGCCAACTCATCCAGCACATCGCGACCCGTCGCAATCTTGCCGGTCGAGGTCCGCTTCGTCACCTCATAGTTGAGTTGCTCGAAGACCTCGCCGAGTTGGGTTGGCGAGGCGATATTGAACTCGCGTCCTGCTTGCGCGTAGATCTCCCGCGTCAGCCGATCGATCTCACCCTCCATCTCCACCGAGAGTTCGGAGAGAGCCTGCGGGTCGATCCGGAATCCGGCCCGTTCGATATCGTAGAGGAGGGGAACCAGCGGCAGGTCGATCTGGTGGTAGACGTAATCGAGCGTCTCCTGCTGAAAAGCGAAGGTCTTCTCGTCACGGCCAAGTTGGGTCTTCAGTTCCGGCTCCAGTTGCCCGGTCAGGTCGGCGATCCGGGCCAGTTTCTCGCCCTCATTCTCCATCGCCGGTGGAGCGACCGGGTTGAGCCAGGTCGAGGCAAGCTGGAGTGGTTCGTAAGCGGCGACGCCATCATCAGCCCGCAGCAGGTAGCCGGCAATGAGAGTATCCCCCGTCACATTCTCGAGGCCGATCCCCTTGCGACCGAGCAGGTGGAGCGCCCGCTTCCAGTCGTGGGTCACCTTCTCGATCAGTCCATTTTCGAGCAGCGCGGCAATCGATCGCCAGGCACCCGCCTGATCCTCCACCTGGTCGACGGCCAGGTACGCGGCGCTTCCCGGGCCGCTCGAGAAGGCGATTCCCAGCAGATCTCCACTCTTGTCACTGTGGAGCGAGAAGGCGACCCGCTCGGAGCTGAAGAACTGCTCGACGGCTCCGGTAATCGCCTCGTTGGTGGAATGAACCGGATAGAGAGGATGGTCTGCCCCATCCGGCGTCGCCTCTGATTCACGCGGCTTTGCTCCACGCGCAAATTCGCGGCTGAGGGTATTGAACTCCAGCTCGGTGAAGAGCTGGTGGGCCAGCTCATAATCGGGTTCTTCCAGCTTCAAAGCTGTCAGGTCGAGCGTTACCGGCACGTGCAGATCGATCGCGGCCAGTTCGCGTGCCAGGCGGATCTCTGCCGCGCGATCGCGCAACGCTTCACGATAGTTCTTCCGCTTTACCTGCTCCCAGCCGGCAATCGCCTGCTCGATATCCCCAAACTGCTCGAGCAGCAGCACCGCACCCTTCAGCCCAATGCCAAATCCGCCCTCAAAACCGTCGGCGGCATCGCCCATCAGGCTCAACCACTGGATGATCTGGTCCGGCCGCACACCGTACTTCTCCTTCACCCCGGCCTCATCGAGAAATACCTCGCGCGACTCATTACCCGACTTCTCGACCCGCAACATGACAATCTCCGGGTCCCTGACCAACTGGGCCAGATCCTTGTCATTGGTGACCAGCACGGTCTGGACTCCGGCCGCCGCCGCCTGCTGCGCCAGTGTCCCCATGATATCGTCCGCCTCATATTTTGGCAGTTTGATGATCGGAATGCGCAGCGCCGCGCAGAGCCGATCAAGATAAGGCAGCTGTGCCACCATCTCCTCATCCATTGGTTTGCGGTGCGCCTTGTAATCTCCAAACTTCTCCTGACGGAAGGTCGGCTCCGGAGTGTCGAGAACGACTCCAAGATAGTCCGGTTGATGATCCCGGATCAGCTTCCGCAGGGTCATGGTAAACCCGAAGATCGCGTTGGTTGGCAGGCCACGCGAGTTGCTGAGGTTGCGAATCGCGTAGAAGGCACGGTAGAGGTTCGACATTCCGTCGATCAGAAAAAGTCTCTTCATCTCTCCCTCAAGGATTGATATCGATACCCGGGCCCAAAACAAGAAGGTCCGAAGCGCTGGGCACCGTCAGATCGACCGCACCCGCCAACTTCGGACTTCTCAACTGCCGGCTCTGCGCCGCTCTCAGGCGTAGGTCAGCCAGTCTCCAGGTGCTTCCTTGCGCCCGGAGGTGATCGCAAAGAACTCATTCTGGAGTTGTGCCGTCACCGGGCCACGCTTGCCGGCACCGATCCTGATCCGGTCGATGCTCCGGATCGGCGTAACCTCGGCGGCGGTTCCGGTGAAGAAGACCTCGTCGGCGATGTAGAGCCACGCCCGTGGGATTACCTGCTCGACCACCTCGATGCCAGCCTGACGGGCAATCTGGATGACCGAATCACGGGTAATACCGG
>JBEGMZ010000420.1:0-2800 GCA_041182745.1 Acidobacteriota bacterium | reverse complement strand
GATGAGAATGATCAGTATCGCGATCGTTGCGACCGTGCCGGTGACGCGATCGATCTCTCGTCGCGCAATCTCGGCCAGCGACTTTCCGTCATGACGCATCGACGCCACAAGCACGATGAAGTCGTGAACGGCCCCTCCCATGACGACACCAATTACCAGCCAGATCAATCCTGGCAGAAACCCGAACTGTGCCGCCAGCACCGGCCCGATCAATGGACCGGGTCCGCTGATCGCCGCAAAATGATGACCCCACAAGACGTAGCGATTGGTTGGCGTAAAGTTGGCTCCATCGTTGAATCGGTGCGCGGGTGTAATCCGGGCATCATCGAGCGCCAGCACTTTTGCCGCGAGAAAGGCGCTGTAAAAGCGGTAGGCAATCGCATAGATGCAGAGAACAGCAATCAGAATTGGGACCGCATTGATGGTCATTGAGATCTCCCTCTCTCTATAGAAACAGCCGACATCGGAACAGGCAACATTGAAAAACGGCCCTGATTCGCGGCGATTCCATCATGCAGTGTCCCAATGTTGCCTGTTCCGATTTGGGAATGGGTGAAAGTCACAACGCAGCGAAAACCCAGGATGACGGCTGCGGATTATAACCCGACCGCGAGGGAGTTGCCATTTCCCGCCAGCACTCCGCCAGTTTTCACTCATCGTGCTACAATCGAGCCTACTCTTCACCCGGACAAAAAGGAGCACATCGATGGCAGAAGGCAGTGAGAAGCAGCGCAGAGACGGTCTGAGGACCAGCTCGGGCATCGAGATGAAGAACCATTTCACCGCCGCCGAGGCGCCGATCGATCCTGCGACCGACCTTGGGACCCCGGGAGCCTATCCTTACACTCGTGGAATCTACCCGAGTATGTACCGCGGACGCCTCTGGACGATGCGCCAATATGCTGGATTTGCGACTGCCGCCGAGTCGAACCGCCGCTACAAGTACCTGCTCGAGCAGGGAACGACCGGACTCTCGGTCGCGTTCGATCTGCCCACTCAGATTGGTTACGACAGTGATCATCCGCTGGCGCTGGGTGAAGTAGGGCGAGTTGGGGTGCCAATCGACTCTCTCGCCGACATGGAGACCCTCTTTGACGGCATTCCCCTTGATCGCGTCTCGACCTCGATGACGATCAACGCCACGGCAGCAACGCTGCTGGCGCTCTACCTTGCAGTTGCCCGCCGACAGGGTGTCGACTTTGCCCGGCTCGACGGAACCATTCAGAATGACATTCTGAAGGAGTATATCGCCCGTGGAACCTGGATCTATCCACCCCGACCATCGCTGCGAATCATCACTGACATCTTTGCCTGGTGCGCCCACGAAGTGCCAAACTGGAATACGATCTCCATCTCCGGCTACCACATTCGGGAAGCCGGGTCGACGGCGGTCCAGGAGGTTGCCTTCACCCTCGCCGACGGGATCGCCTACGTTGAAGCCGCCCTTGCCGCCGGGCTTGCGATCGACGACTTCGCACCGCGTCTCGCCTTTTTCTTCAACAGTCACAGCAACTTTCTTGAAGAGGTAGCGAAGTTCCGGGCGGCCCGGCGGATGTGGGCTCGCCTGATGCGGGAACGCTTCGGTGCCCGCGATCCAAAGTCGACCATGCTCCGCTTTCACACCCAGACCGCTGGCTCGACGCTGACGGCGCAACAACCCGAGGTCAACATCGTCCGAACCACAATCCAGGCCCTCGCCGCGGTCCTGGGAGGAACCCAGTCACTCCATACCAACGCCATGGATGAAGCGCTCGGGCTCCCAACCGCCGAGGCCGCCCGGATCGCCCTGCGGACCCAGCAGGTGATCGCCCACGAATCGGGTGTCGCCGCGACCGCCGATCCTTTCGGCGGATCCTGGGCCATCGAACACCTGACCAGCGAGATTGAACGACTGGCGACCGCATATATCGAACAGATCGACGCTCGCGGCGGAATGCTGGCCGCCATTGAGTCGGGCTACGTTCAGCGTGAGATCGAACAGGCCGCCTTCGAGTATCAGAAGTCGGTCGAATCACAGCAGTCGATCGTGGTCGGAGTCAACCGATTCGAGATCGAAGAGGAGTCTCCGATTCCAACCCTCCGCATCGACCCGGCAATCGAAGCCGCTCAGATTGCCCGCCTTCGCGAGGTTCGGGCTACTCGCAACGCCGCTGCCACGAGCGCGGCCGTCGCTCGGGTTGCCGAGGCCGCCCGCTCCGGCGAAAATCTCATGCCGCCGATTCTGGCGGCGGTCGAATCTTTCGCTACCGTTGGTGAGATCGCCGATGCCCTGCGCCAGGTCTTCGGACAGTACTCCGAAACCGGATGATTCCACCCTGAATGGAAACATCCAACATCGGAACAAGTCACTGCCTGTCAACCATTTCAGCTGGCCATGGCCCGGTGTTGCTTCTTCCGATTTAGTCAGACTGGATTTGCCGATCCGCGAATCCTCGCTTTATGCTATTCTTCCCTTTTGTTGATCATCAAATGTAGCTGGGTGGGAAGAGCTGGCCGCACTGCCGGCAAGACCACCAAAGAAGGAGCGGAAAAAAGATGCTTGACGCGATTGCCGTGCAGGATCTGCGTGCCGAATTCGAGGAGCTTAAGCCAAGGGTCGAGGAACTGCGGAGGTTTCTTTGACGTCGCCGGAAAGACCGCTGAGCTGGTTCACATCGAAGCCCAGGTCGCAGCACCAGATTTCTGGAACGACCAGGAGAAAGCCCAGAAAGTTCTCCAGCACCGCGCCCGCCTCGAGCGGGCCATCAACACCGCTGAACGTCAGAATCGTCTGGTCGACGACATTGAGGTGCTCTTCGAT
>JBEGMZ010000419.1:0-7678 GCA_041182745.1 Acidobacteriota bacterium | reverse complement strand
ACCCAGCTTCAGCTCATCGCCACTCGCCAGCACCTGCGGCCTCCCCTGCACCAGTCTGACCGAGCCGTTGAGAACCGTCCCGTTAGCGCTTCCGAGATCCTCGATGAAATACTGGTTGCCGTGGGCGATGATCCGGGCGTGACGCCGTGAGACCCGGGCGGACGGATCGTACTTCGACAGATCGACCTCCGGTCTGATTCCGCGGTTCGGATCCATCCGACCGATCAGACTCTCACCGGAACTGGTGACCGGATACTCCGCCCCAAGCTCATTCGTTCCAAGCACCACCAGCCGGGCTGTTGCCTGCCTGACCCCAATTCGTACTCCGCAAAAGGCGCAGAAGAGGTCATCGGCCGAAATGGCCTGACCGCAGCTGCCGCAGACCGGCCCGGACGCCACCGGGTCGGAGGGGGGCTCCTCAGCTTCAGGCTCGGGAGCGGTTGTCACCTCGACCATCGGTGCCACTCCGTCCCGCAGATATCGCAGGTGTGCCTCAAGTTCCGCGCCAAAGGCCCGGGCCGATGGGAATCGATCCTCGGGCTTGTGTTCGACCGCCCGTACGATCAGCTCTTCCATTCCGGTAGTGATCGCCGGGTTGATCTGTCGTGGCCGCCGGTTCTTCTCGAAATCGAAGATCAGCAGGGGGTTGTCCTGTGGATCGACACCCGTCAGCAGATGGAACATGGTCGCCCCCAGACCGTAGATGTCGGAGCGCACCTCGACATTTCCCGCAAACAGCTCGGGTGGCGCGTAGCCCATGGTTCCGATCGCCGTCACCCCTTTCTGCGTCGGTGCGACGAAGCGCGCGATCCCGAAGTCGACCAGCATCAGCCGATTTGTCCGTGCGTCAAGCATCAGGTTGGCCGGTTTGAGGTCGCGATAGATGATCGGAGGCTTCTGATTGTGGATGTAATCGAGCACGTCACAGGCTTCAATTGCCCACCGCGTCACCGTCAGCTCGCTCACCTGTCCGTTCGACTCCCGCTGACGTCGTGCCAGGTCGCCGCCGTCGATATACTTCATCACCAGATAGTAGCGGCCCCGGCCCTGGTCGAAGAAATACTGGTAGATCGTCGGGATCGAGGGATGGTCGAGTCGGGCCAGCAGCTCCGCTTCACGCTTGAAGTCCTCGATCGCCTTCTGGCGGGTGGACTCATCCGCGAACATCTCGATCATCTCCTTGACCGCGACCGATCGGTTGGCGAGGTTATGGTCTTCTGCGAGGTAGACCGAACCCATCCCCCCGCCACCGATTCGACGAACGATCCGGTAGCGGTTGGCGAGCAGCGTCCCAGACATCAGCTGCACTCCGGTCGGTGAACTGACCGGCCCACTCGGCTGGCCGATCCCGGAACTCATCGTCACGGCCGGTGTAAGGCCCTGACCGGCTCCACATTCTCCACAAAAAGGATCACCGGCTGAAGTCGATGCTCCACATTCGGCACAGAAAGGCATAATCTACCAATTCAACCAAGGAAAAATTTTAAGAAAGTCTTGCCGACGATAATCTCGTCGCCGTGATTGAGTGGCTGTCTGATACCGGCAGTCAGCCGCGGTCCGCGATTGATATACGTTCCATTCGTACTCCCGAGGTCCTCGATCAGGAACTGATTGTTGACCTGGAGCAGTCGGGCATGGCGTCGCGAAACCTTCGCCTCCGGATCGTCCTGATCGAGATCAACATCCGGAAAGATACCTCCATCGGCATCCCAGCGCCCGATCAGGGCGTCGGCATCATAGAGGAGAAACTCCTTGCCGATCTTTCCACCACGCTGAATGACAAGTCGCGCCCGTACCGGAGGAATCATCCCCGATCCGGGCTCCGGTTGAACGACCCTCACGCGGCGACTCTCCCCGCTGCCCGGCGTGCTGCGGACTCCGTTTGACCTTCCGGACGGGACCGGGTTCGACGGTGAAGGGTACGGCGTTGCCGGCCGCGGATTGGAGGCCTCATAGGAGAAGGACGGTGGCGGTGGGGGGACAAGCGGTGAGGCCGACCGGCGAACTGGTCCCTCCCCGAGCCCGATTCCACACTCATCGCAGAACTCTGATCCGTCCAGATTGTCTGTACCACACTTGTGACATCGAATCATTGCCCGCGAACCTCAGATGGTGAAATCAGATGGTGAAATCAGATCAATAACTTACACCACGAGTTTCATTCTACATGGTTGATATTGTTCATGCCAGATGGCTGAAAAAAAACAGCCACCGCGGGCTGCGCGCCGCGGTGGTGTCCGATTTTGGAGCCACGGGAGAGGGGCCACCGATCGAGAGAGGAGGGTCAGGCGAGGGAGGCAGCGTAGACTGCCGCGTGGTGCGTACAGCCGAAGGCCCCGCTGCGATCCTTATAGCCTTCCATAAAGAGTATGTCCTCGACCCCCCGTGACCGGCCAAGAAGCTCGGTCAGCTGGTCGGTCCCAAGCGGCTTAAAGTCACGTGAGACCTCGATCAAACGATGCAACTGGTCACGCGTCTGCAACCCGGCGACCAGTGAGCTGATGGGCAGCGACATCACGTAGTGGCGACAGAGCTCAGCGCTCAGTTCGAGTTCGACCGGAATACGCCCCTCATTTGCGGCGAGCGACTTCATCCCGATCATCCCGATGTTTCGTCGTCGACACTCGGCGAAAATTCGGCTTTGGAAACCGGCGGTGAGATGGGCATCGACCACATTGAGGGGGAACTGAACGGTGGCCCAGTCGTATGGTGTTCCGAGCATCGCCTCGTGGTCGAGCGGATCCATGTGGCCGGTGAACCCAAGGTGACGAAACTTCCCGGCGGCCAGCGCCTCGAGCGCGGCCTTCATCGCACCGTGATCAGGGTCGAAGAAGCGGTCACGATCCCCGGGATACTGGATCGAGTGGAGCTGGACGAGATCGATCCGATCGGTTCGCAACCGACGCAGACAGTCGTCGAGCTGGCGCTGGAATCCGTCGTAGTCGCGGGCGCAGACCTTGGTCATCAGAAAGACCCGGTCACGAACGCCGCCGGTGGCGATGGCCTGACCCATGACATCCTCGGCCCGTCCGTCGTGGTACTCCCAGGCGTTGTCCCAGAAGGTGATGCCAAGGTCGAGGGCTTCAAGTATAAAGTCGACCCCCTCGGCATCGCTCTTGTTGACAACGCTATCGTAGCCGCCAAGTCCGATCAGGCTCACCCATTCGCCGGTCCGCCCGAGCTGTCGCTCAGGAATGCCGCCCGGCCCGGGTCGCTGCATGGCCAGAGCCTCGGCGCCAAGAACCTCCAACTCGCTCAGTAACTGCTTGAAATCACGCTTTGAGTTCATAACTTTAGAATCGTCCCCGGGTAGTTCAAGGATAGTTCAAGGATAGTTCGGTCTTCTTTCGATACCGGTCAGTGATTGTTCTGTCTGGAATGCGAGTGCCCGCGCTGATCGGTCCAATGCCGGGAGCCACTCTGCTGATGGCCCCTGTAGGATTCGAACCTACAACCAACGGATTATGAGTCCGCTGCTCTAACCATTGAGCTAAGGGGCCGATCAATGACACCGTGAGCAATCTGACTGTGACCAGTTACACCAGCTGACACTGGCACAACAAGCACAACCATCTTTATCGTAGTGGATAGTAGTAGGTGGTTGCCCGGATCGTCAAGGGGGGATGACCGGGAGCGTGGTCGGCGCAGGGCTTTTGCCGGTCCGGCCCGGCCAGGGGGGAGATTGGCGCTGATGCTGTGGGCACAGTTCTCCGGGGCGGACGAGGCGGCGGCAGGGTGTTCCGCGCCGGGTGATAGCGCCACAGAAGACCCGTTCGTCGTCCTTATCCTCAAAATCAAACTCCGGGCAGGGGCGTGGCGTCGCGTCGAGAGCCGAGACCGCGCGGGGAGGACGAATGGCTGGTGGCGGGTACTTTCGGGCGAGAACGAAGCCGGCAGCTGCGCAGAGGACGATCGCGACCAGGATGGCACGGCGCCCGGGCAGGGGTTCGCACCGATCGCAGAGGTAGCGGGTACGCCACCACGAACGGCCGTCGATCTCGTTTCCACAGCGGGCACAGAATCTACCTTGAAAGAAGAGATATCTCACGTTCAACCAAAGTTCGGGCAAGGTTCAAGCCGGGAAGGGAATGGCCACGGAAAGGGTAGCATATGATCGGCCGACCTGGAACATCGCGCCGGCTCTTCTGGACAGTTTCATCCCCGGTCGCTATCATTCGCAGGCGTCTCTCCGGGCCTGCCACTCACCTCTTTACCGGGCCACCGCCGGAGGATATTTAAAGGAGTATTCAAATGAACTGTCTGGCTTTCCTGCTTCTCTTCACCTTCAACCTCTGGCCGGAGGAGGTTCGGGTGCGGATCGAGACTGAGCTTGGTTCGATTCTGGTAGCGGTCGACGCCCGGCGGGCGCCGGAGACGGTGGCCAACTTTCTGCGTTATGTCGAGGCTGGCCATTACACTGGCGGGCGCTTTCACCGTACGGTAAGACTAAATCCGGACAATCAGCCGGCAAGCCCGATCCGGATTGAAGTGATTCAGGCAGGAGCTGCCCGTGACCGGTCGGATTTTGCTCCGATCAGGCTTGAGCGGACGACGGTGACCGGGCTGCGTCATCGCGATGGCGTGATCTCGATGGCACGACTTGGACCGGATACAGCGACTTCCGACTTTTTTATCTGTGTCGGCGACCAGCCCGAACTCGACTTTGGTGGGAAGCGCAATCCGGACGGGCAGGGCTTTGCCGCCTTTGGTCGGGTGATTGCGGGGATGGAGGTGGTGCGGCGGATCCACCAGGCGCCGGCCAATGGCCAGTCGCTGGCGCCGCCGATCGCGATCCGGAGTATTCGGCGGATGGAGAGCAGCTTTGAGGGGCAGGTAACGATCCGTCGCGACAGTTACGGAGTGCCGCACATCTTCGGGAAGACGGACGCCGCGACCGTCTTCGGACTGATGTATGCACAGTGCGAGGACAACTTTCCGCAGCTCGAGCAGGATCTGCTCCGTGCCATTGGGCGGGCGGCGGAGAGTACCGGTGAGAAGGGGGTCGAGAACGACCGGCTCTTCCGGGCCTTCGAGGTTGAGCGGCTGGCACGGGAAGAGTACGCGAAGCTGCCGCCTCCGCTGCAGGCACTCTGCGACGCCTTCGCTGCCGGGATCAACCATTACCGCGTGAAGCACCGGGGAGGGAAGCCGGGGCTTCTGACACAGGCCGAGCCGTGGCATATCCTCGCGATGACACGGATGGGGCGACTGGCCGGGATCGCCCGTGCCGGGATTCCAGCTTCGGCGGTGCAGGTTGGTGTGCCGATCGGGCCGACCGCCCGGGTGACCGACCTTCCGTCGTCCGAAGCGGCCGTCGACCTCGACGAAGGGTCGAACATGTGGGTCATCGGTCGAGCGAAGAGTCTGACTGGCAACCCGATGCTGCTGATCAATCCACACGTTGGGTTCTTTGGTGGTGGCCAGCGCTACGAGGCTCACCTTCACAGCGATGAGGGGCTCAACGTCTACGGATTCGCGATACTTGGCACTCCCTACATTCGTTCTGGCTTCACGGCCAACCTTGGCTGGAGCCATACCAACAACTACGCTGACACGGTCGATGGCTATCTTGAGACCTTCGATCGCGCCGGCGAGCCGCTCGCCTATCGATACGGTGATGGTTATCGAACCGCAGTGGAGTGGGAGGATTCGATCCGCGTCAGGACGGCTGCGGGCGTCGAGACGCGCCGTTACCGTTTTCGCCGGACCCATCACGGACCGATTGTCGGCCAGCTGGGTGGGATTCCGGTCGCGGTGCGGGTGGCACGACTCGAAGAGGGTGGCGAGCTTGCCCAGCGCTTCGCCATGAATCGGGCCCGCAATTTTGCCGAGTTCCGGGCCGCGCTGGCCCGCGTCGCTCTGATCGGCTCCAACACCATCTACGCTGACCGTACCGGAAAGATATTCTATGTTCACGGTAACGCCATGCCGCGACGAGCCGCACGATTCGACTGGACAAAGCCGGTTGAAGGCCGGCTGATCGAGACGGAATGGCAGGGCTATCACCGATTTGAGGAGCTGCCCCATCGTCTCAATCCGCCGGCCGGTTACCTGCAGAACTGCAACTCGACCCCCTTTCTGATGACGGGTGGGGCGGGGAACCCCGATCGTCGCCGTTACCCGGACTATATGGTGCCGGAGGAGGATACGGCCCGGGCGCGCAGTTCACGGCGGATCATCGAGTCACGGCGCAGATTCAGTTTCGATGACTGGACACGGGCAGCGACCGACACCGTCGTTGAGGAGGCAGGCCGGGGGATTGACGAGATCTCCGCCGAGTGGGAGGTCCTGAAGCGGGAGGACGAGGCGCGGGCCGAGCAGATCAAACCGGCGCTGCTTGAATTGAAGGCCTGGGACCGGGTGGCTCGGATCGACTCTGTTCCGACGACCATCTTCCTGCTCTGGTTTGAGCGAATGCGGAGCGGATCCGCGAACGACCTTGGCATCGCTCTGCGGGGAGAGGATCGAACCGGAGCGGCAACGGAGGGGCGCTTTCGGCGTTTGCGCGGGCTGGAGGAGGTCGTTGCCGCGCTCGAGCGGGACTACAACGACTGGCACGTACCGTGGGGTGAGATCAATCGGCTGCAGCGCGTCGCGTCGAGCGGGGAGGAGCCGTTCAACGACCTCAATCCGAGCTACCCGGTCGCGGGCGGACCTGGCGCTGCCGGGATCGTCTTCACCTACAATGCCCGTCCGGAGAAGGGCCAGCTTCGACGCTATGGTATCTCGGGCAATACCTTTGTTGCCGTGGTCGAGTTTGGAAAGCAGCTCCGGGCCCGGTCGATACTTGTCTTTGGCCAGACGGCCGATCCGGGCTCATCCCACTTCCTCGATCAGGCCGAGCTCTACGCGAGCGGTCGATTCAAGCCGGTTCGCTTCACCCTCGCCGAGATCCGGGCGAGCCTCGAGCGCGAATATGCCCCCTGAGTCAGATCGTCCACCGGCGCCGGGCCGGAGGTTGCCATCGCCCTTCAACCCTGACCATCCGGCCGTCACCCAGTCCGACCGGCTGGCCCGGGTTCTCATTGACTTCGCGGTGGTGACAATGGACTATTGACCCCTGATCCGGGAATTTGATGAGTGTTGGGGATCAGGAAATCTTACAGGAGGAAAATAACATGCTTAAGAAAGCAATTATGGCCGGGTTTGCCGGTCTGTTGCTGATGGCAATGAGTGGGATTGCCCCCGCCCAGGCCCCGGCGGCGGCGGCGCCAAAGCTGAAGGTCGGCGATTTGGCGCCGGACTTCACTCTGCCTGGCACGGATGGCAAGACCTACAAGCTGAGCGACTTTCGCGGACAGAAGAATGTCGTGCTGGCCTTCTACGTCCTCGCCTTTACCGGTGGCTGAACGCGCGAAATGAAGGCGTATCAGGCTGATCTCGCCAAATTCGAAGAGACGGAGACGCAGATCTTTGGGGTCAGTGTCGACAGTGTGCCGGCCAACCGGCGTTTTGCCCAGGATCTGGGAGTGACCTTCCCGCTCCTGAGTGACTTCAAACGGACGGTTGTCAAAGACTATGGACTCTTTAACGAGGCCCAGGGTTTTGGTAATCGTGGAACCTTCGTTATTGACAAAGAAGGAAAGCTTCAGCACGTGGAGGTCGGCAATACGGCGATCGATCCGGCGGCCGCTTTTCAGGCCTGCAGTATGTTGAAGAAAAAGTAGTGGTCCAAAAC
>JBEGMZ010000418.1:0-7037 GCA_041182745.1 Acidobacteriota bacterium | reverse complement strand
GGCCAGTGACGCTGGCGAACGGTGTCGATCAGGAGACGCGAATTTTCCGATCCGTCGAGAGCAAGGAGGACTCGGGGCGGCCGAACACTCAGCTGACCGGTACTCCGGCCGACACGAACCGAGCAGGGGGCTTCGATCACGATCTTCTGGGAGACGCTGCCGAGAGCCAGCCGGCTCAACCCGGAGCGACCAGTTGCACCAACAACGATCAGGTCAGCCTTCCAGTCGGCGGCCCGCTTGATGATCGCCCAGCCGGGAGAATCGGCGGCCGCTTCTGAGCTGACCGACCAGCCCGGGAAGAGTCTCTCCAGCATCGAGGCTCCACGCGCGGCAGTAACTTTGGCCTCTTCAATCTGCTTCTCGGCCTCCCCTCGCGCGTGTGCAACCGCCAAAGGAGTCACCTTGACCGCGGGTTCAACTCCCGGTGCAAGCTCGGGTGCGGCCCAGACATTGGCGACGGTCAAGACTACCGCTTCAACATTGTCCGGAAGACCCGCTAATCTGAGGTCACTCATTGCCGCCTCCGAACATCCCGACCCATCGAAGCCTATCAGAACTCTCATGATCCCTCTCTTTCTACTACTCAACAAGCGATTGAGGATACCATAACCGCTGGCCGATTCCATGTCACCTTGAACGTCACCTTGAACGTCAACTTTAACCGGATGAACTGCGAGGTATTCGGCGGCGGCAAAAGGCGGGCGAGTGCAGGGTCGGCCGCCGCGACTCTCGTCACTGTATGGCCAGCGGTCGATTTGTTACGAATTGATAGCGCTGTGATGAAAATGCCAATTGTTAAACACGGACCCACAACAATTGACTGTTAATTTTCGCGCGTTCTGTGATAGGAGTTTTAATCAAATGCCAAAAATAGCCGATATTGAATACACCCCGAACCCGAATGCCGTAAAGTTCATATTGAAGGAGCCGGTGACGGCCGGGTCGTCGCGCTCATTTCAGTCGGCGGAAGCGGCGCAGGCAGATCCGCTTGCGCATTCGCTCTTCAGTGTCGGCGAGGTGGTCTCAGTCTTCTATATGGATCGTTTCATCACGGTCAACAAAGAGGACGATGTGGCCTGGGAGGATCTGCTGAAACGTCTCGCCGAGCCGATTCGCAACGCACCGGCGGTGACCGAGGTGGCAAAGTCGGCGGCCAGTCCGGACTCCAGTTCGGGGGAGGGTTACGTTCCCGGAGCAGACCCGATACTCGACCGCATCAATCAGGTTCTTGATGAGAAAGTACGTCCAGGGCTGGCTGGTGACGGCGGAGGTCTCGAGATCATCGGGTATCACGATCACAGGTTGATGATCCACTATCAGGGAGCCTGTGGCAGTTGCCCAAGCTCGGCCAGCGGTACCCTCTACGCGATCGAAAACATGCTCCGGGAAGAGGTCGATCCGGAGATCGAGGTTGTCTCGGTCTGAGCGGGTCGGTCAGGGCGCAGGTGAGTCGAGCCGCTGCTGGAGGTTTCGCTTGCGAGCCTTCTCAGCGTAAAGTCTTTGATCGGCGGTAAGCAGCATCAATTCAGCGGATCCAGCGATATCACGACTGCCTCCCTCGAATCCGCAATCACCTGGCCAGTTCGCTACGCCCCAGCTGACGCCGAAACCGGTTCCGCTCCCAGCGGGGCTGATCAGTTGCTCGATACGATGACCGATAGTGTCGCCGCTGAGAAGCCTTGTTTCCGGCAGAATTGCTGCAAATTCGTCGCCACCGATCCGAAATGGCTCATCACTCTGCCGCAGTCCGGAGCGCAGACTGTCGGCGAAATGGACAAGGATTCGATCACCAGCCAGATGACCAAAACGGTCGTTCAGAGTCTTAAAATGGTCGAGGTCGAAGAGGATCAATGCAAACTGGCGCTGGTAGCGGTGGTTTCGCTCAATCTCTGATTTGAGCCGTTGATCGAATGCACCGCGATGACCAAGACCGGTCAGCGGATCCCGCTGCGCTTCCCTCAGAATCTGGTTGAAGTATGACTGCATCCGTGCTGAGATCAGCAGGTCAAGCTCGGCGTTCAACTTCAGAAATGCCGGTGAAGCCCGACCAACCGACTCCCGCAACTCTCCGATCGCGATAAAAAATGTCTGGATATCGCTGGTATCGAGTTGTTCCACCGCCAGGCGCAGTCGTTCTCTCTCTTTGTCGAGCCGGCCAGTCCACTCATCAGCCATGGCTTGTAAATTATCACACTCACGATTATCCGTGGTGATTTAAGGCAGGATCGTCCAGCTCTTTTTCCGGTTCGGAGATGAGAGGCCCGACGCGATCTGGCGAGGAGAAGACCGTTCTGGAACCTGTCTCGGTCCGGAGCGTGATGGTACTGGCTGATGCCGATCCGCGAGTTGAAGCCAAGCCTCAATGATCAGAATCGGACCAGGTGGCCGGCTTCGGTTCGGCGAGCAGCCCCGGAGATAATCTGATCCCGGTCTGCCAGACCCCGAGCAGACCAAAAGTCGTGATGTGAAGGTAGCTGATCATCTGATAGATCAGAATGAAGGCCAGCGACTGGTTGGTATTAAACCCAAGGGGTGAGAGGACTGACACCGTCACAAATTGCAGGACTCCGACCCCGCCGGGAGTCGATGGGATTGCGCTGGAAAGGCCAAGCATCGAGATGAGAAAGAAGGCGGTCGCAACATTGAACTCAAGCCCAAGTGAAAGGGAGATGAGGATTGAAGCCAGAACATCGATCGACCAGATCAGGACGGTACAGAAAAAGAAGAGAGCTGCCATTCGTGGTCGATTGAGGGTCGTGAGCCCCTGGTTGAAGTTGTCCCAGTGCTGAACAACAAACTTCCTTACTCGTGCGTCAATCGGGATCTTTCTCAGAAGGGTAGCGGTTCGACCTCCATACCATGTCAGTACAAGCAGGCCGCAGATCAAAATGGCCATGACAATAAGTACGTTCTGACTTGCGGCAAGGAAGAGACTGCCTGGTATCCTCAGAAACTGCAGTGCGAGCCAGCCGGTTCCAACCAGGAAGAGGGCGTCTAAGACTCGCTCGACAATGGCCGTTGAAAATATTTTGACCGAACTGAGCGAGGTCTTCCTGCCAAGCGCATAGGCCCGGAGAAACTCACCAATCCTGGCCGGCAGATAGGCATTTCCAAGATACCCGATCATCATCGCCCAATAGACATCCGACAGTCGAACATCGTGATCAGGGGTGAGGAGAGTCTGCCACCTGAAAGCACGGAGAATAGAGTTGAGGGCAACGATTGCAAGGGCGGCGACCAGAAGCCGAATATCGACACTGCCCATCAGGTGGAGGAAGTCGGAGAGATTGAGATTCCTGATGGCGAGAATGAGAAAAAGCCCCGAGAGGCAGGTCGGTATGACATAGACAAAGATCTTCTGGCGACGGGTCATTTCTGGTGGTTCTACGTGGATGGACAGAGCGGGTCCGAACGGTGATCAATCATGCCCACGCGCAGACGGCCCGGGCTGGCAAGATGCCTTGACCGCCGTCTCGACTGCACAGAACAGATTGAAAAATTAAGACTGATCACGATTCGTCACGATTGAAGGGCAAGCCAAAGGGCCCGATAGTAGCGCATAAGCCTCAGCGGATCCGATGTCTCCGGAATTTCAGCCAGCATATAGCGATCATAGCCGACGGCTCTGAGCAGGGAGAAGAGATCGCGCCAGGGGTACTCAGGTTTCCAGATCTCATTGATGTGGACATTCCGAAGCCAGGGTTTGAGCAGGGCGAAGCCGGGCTTGACTGAGCCCGCGGTCAGATCTTCCTGATTCGAGTTCCAGCAGATACCGACCTGGGGATGGTTGGCGTTCTCCATCATTCGGCGCATTCGTGGAGGGTGGCTCGATTCGCGACCGTGGACCTCGACCCAGACCTCGACACCGAGATTGCGTGCCGTCTCGCCGCACTCGCGGAGCGCTTCACCGATACGAGCGAGGGTTCTCTCCTCCGGGACATCTTTTGGGATGCCATTGGGACGAACCTTCACTCCGAGAGCGCCAATGTCATGGGCGAGTTGCAGAAATCTTTTGCAGTCCTCGATATTCTGCCGGACAACAGACTGGTCGGGGGAGTGAAATTCGGCCACCGAGCCAAGACTGAGGAGCCGCACCGGGCTGCCGGCAAACTGCTGCCGGACAGCCGCCCGTTGCCCTGCCGTGAGCGTCGGTTCAACGCCGTGCCGGTGGGTCGTCCGAAGCTCAACCGCCTCGAATCCGGTCTCAGTACAATTTTTGATGATGGTCGGGATATCCCAGTCTTTCGCGAGGTTGTAGGTGACGAGCCCGAGCCTGGCTTTGGCCGGATTGGAGAGCAAAGGTTGATCAGACAAACGGAGTTCGGTCGGCACGAGTGCCCCATGGGAGATCACTCCAGCCGCACCGATCGTCTTTTGCAGAAATTCGCGTCTTTTTATCTCGCGGTTTGTCTCGCTGTCGTCTCTTCTCTCTCTGACCTCTCTGATCTTTCTGATCTTTCTGATCTTTTTCACCTCTCTCACCTCTCTCTCATCTCTTTTACCCTTGTTCTCCCTCTCCAACCATAATGAGCACCATCAGGGTAATCAGGGTATACGGATAACGCAACTTTTGGAAGCCGTCAATAAAATGTTGGCAAGGTCGGATGGCGAGACGTATGATTCAACCCGGGCAGGTCCTTTCACGTTTATCTGGTTTGATTAAAAGGGGTACGGAGGTGAGATTATGATGTCAACTGGCCTTAAGGCAGGCCTGTTTTTAGCGGCAACACTCTCAGTGTTGACCGCTGCTGTCGCGGCTCAGACGCCGCTGACGGTTACAAGCCCGAGTCGGGTGCGGGAGCGCTACACCAAGTATGAATATCGAATTCCGATGCGGGACGGTGTGCGGCTCTTCACCGCCATCTACGCGCCGAAGGATCGGACGCGGCAGTATCCATTTCTGTTGACGCGAACGCCATATGGCATATCACCCTACGGGGTCGATAACTACCCGGAGTCCCTTGGGCCGGCGGCACTTTTTGAAGAGGAGGGATTCATCTTTGTCTACCAGGATGCGCGTGGGCGTCACATGTCAGAGGGTGAATTTATGCAGCTCCGGCCCCACGTGCCGGTAAAGCGTGGATCGCGCGACATCGATGAGAGCACGGATAACTATGATACGATCGAATGGTTGCTCCGCAACATCCCAAATCACAGCGGACGCGCCGGTATGATCGGTATTTCGCAGCCTGGATTCCACGTTGCGGCCGGGATGATTGATGCCCATCCAGCCCTCAAGGCTGTCTCGCCGCAGGCGCCAACGGCGGACTACTACCTTGGGGATGACGTCTACCACAACGGAGCGTTCATGCTCGGAGCAAACTTCGATTTTTACGGCTTCTTCCTCCCACGGAATGGACCGCCGGTACCTCCAGGGGGGCGGGCGCCACGCAATTTCGATATGTCGGATGGCTACAACTTCTTTCTGAACCTCGGGCCGCTGATCGAGTCGAACCAGAAGTTCTTTGGCGGACGGGCTACCTATTGGCAGGAGATAATCGAGCACCCGAACTACGATGAGTTCTGGCAGAAACGGTCGATATGGAAACATATGCAAAACATTCGACCGGCAGTGCTCAATGTTGGAGGGTGGTTTGATGCCGAGGATCCGATCGGGCCCTTCCACATCTATCGCGCGGTTGAAAAGAACAATCCGGGGACCGCGAATATGCTGGTGATGGGACCGTGGTGCCACGGTTGCTGGGCGCGTGGAGATGGCGATCGGTTGGGCAATCTCAACTTCGGAGTGAAGACGGCTGCGGTCTATCGTGAGCGGATTCTGTTCCCTTTCTTCATGCATTTTCTGAAGGATCAGAAGGCCGAGCTGCCTGAGGCGTGGATGTACCTCACGGGGGCCAATGAATGGCGGCGTTTCGAGGCCTGGCCACCGCCGGGCGTGCGACCTCTCGACCTCTATCTTGGTGCGGATGGAGCGATTACGCGAGCGCTCCCGGCCCAGACCGGCCCGGCGGTCTACGATCAATATATCAGTGACCCGCTGCGACCGGTGCCCTATGTCGGGTATACCGCCGAGGCGGTGACCCGTGACTATATGACGGAAGATCAGCGCTTTGCCGCCCAGCGACCAGATGTGCTGGTCTACCAGACAGAGCCGCTGGAGAACGACCTCACCATCGCCGGGCCAATCAAGGTAAGTCTCAATGTATCGACATCGGGAACTGATTCGGACTTTGTCGTCAAGCTGATCGATGTCTATCCTGCCAACTATCCTGATTCGCGGCCCTCTCCAGTGCAACCTCTGCCGGCCAATTCCGTCAGGATGGGCGGCTACCAGCAACTTGTGCGTGGCGAGCCGTTCCGCGCCAAGTTTCGAAAGAGCTTCGAGAAGCCGGAACCGATGGTTCCAGGACAGCCAACGCGGATCGAATACGAGATGCCTGACGTCTACCACTCTTTCCGTTCCGGCCACCGGATAATGATCCAGATCCAGAGTTCCTGGTTTCCGCTTACCGACCGCAATCCGCAGAAGTTTGTGGATATTCCAAGGGCCCTTCCAGGGGACTACCAGAAAGCCACCCAGCGCGTCTACCGTTCGAAGGATCTTCCTTCGCTGATCACTGTCCTGGTGGAGGGACTGCCGGAGGGTGGAAAATAGGTGGAGAAATGTGACAGATCACGCATATTTTCAGGTCGAATGGCTGGTAATAATCGTGCTCTTATCAATTTCTTGTAATTACTGGAGATGTGGCCACGTACATTGCTGATAGCTACTCTTTCGCATTTTTTACTGACCGAGTCCGGAGGGACAGAAACCGCCGGACTCGAATTTTTGGAATCAGACTCGAATTTTTGGAATTGACTAAAAACAGACGAGCGAAGATAGAAAACAACAACAATGGTTTTAAGGAAAAGCATTAAAGCGCTATTGATCATCGCCCCATTCGCACTGCTAATCGGTTTTACGGGATATCGTGTCTATCAGGAGATGAAGAAGTCAGATACATCACCGGCGGGTGCCGGTGGAGGTGGGCAGACGGGAGGGCGTCCGGGGGGAGGCGGAGGCGCAGCCGGTGGAC
>JBEGMZ010000417.1:0-6602 GCA_041182745.1 Acidobacteriota bacterium | reverse complement strand
CGGTCAGACCGCCGAGGGGCGCGCCGCGATCGAGACCTCGTTCAAGGGTGATCCCTTCAATATCTGGGCCAAGAATACTCTCGATCTGCTCGACTCGATGAAGGATTTTCGCGAGCTGCGGAGTGGTGACTTCATCATCCGTACGGCGCCGACCGAAAGCGACATTATGGCCGGCTACGCCGCCGAGCTCCTTGATGAGGTCAGGAACCGACTCACGGCGAGGTATCGTTTCACCCCGCGAACGCCAATCGCGGTCGAGATCTTTCCGAACCACGAGGACTTTGCGGTTCGAACACTCGGCCTGCCGGGCCTCGGAGCGCTCGGGGTCTGTTGTGGGCGAGTCATTGTCCAGGACTCACCAACGGCACGCGCTGGAAGCCCCTTCAACTGGGGAAGCACTCTCTGGCACGAATTTACGCACGTCATCACCCTTCAGATCACAGATCACCGCATCCCCCGCTGGTTTTCGGAGGGATTGTCGGTCTTCGAGGAGCACAAGGCTCGCCCGGGGTGGGGTGATGACTGGAGTCCCGAGCACATCAGAGCCTTTGCCGATGGACGCTGGTTCAGAATCGCCGATCTCGACGGTGGATTCATCCGCCCGAAACGTCCGGATGATATCCCCCTCGCCTACTTTCAGGCGGCACAGATCTGTCACTTCATCGAGGATCGCTATGGTTTTGAGACCATTCTCGGGATGCTCCGGGGTTATCGTGAAAAGAAGAAGACCCCGGCCGTACTGCTCGAGAATCTGAAAGTTGACGAGGCCGAGTTCGACCGCCGTTTTAACGCCTATGTCAGGGAACAGATCGAGGGTCAGATCCGCTCGCTCGCGGGAACTGCTCCGGGGAGTATCACTGAAGATCCGAAAAACATTGAGGCACTGATCGCGGAGGCCAACTCAAGTCCCGACAACTATCTGCTCAACCTGCAGGCCGGATTGACCCTTTACAAGCTCAAGAATTATGATCGGGCAATCCCCCTGCTCCGCCGCGCGGTGACGCTCATCCCGTGGCAGAGCGGCGCAGGAAACCCCTACGAGCTGCTGGCAAACATTCACCTTGAGCGCGGCGAGAAGGCCGAAGCGGCCGCGAGCTACGAGGCATTGATAAAATATGACGAGAATAACGACGACGCGCTCCGACGGCTCGCCGATCTGCGGATTGAGGTCGGTGACCGGGCGCGGGCAGTCGAGCTGCTCCAACTGAGTTTCTTCGTCAATCCCTTCATCGGGGAGGCCCATACAAAAGCCGGCCAGCTGTTGCTCGACCTCAGGCAGCCGGCACGGGCAGTGCGCGAATTCAGGGTCGCGCTCGCCGGCAAGCCGCCCAACCTGGCCGGCGCCCACTACAACCTCGCCCGGGCGCTGCTGGCCTCAGGTGAGCGAAACGAGGCGAAACGCTCGCTTCTGGCGGCGCTCGAGATTGCGCCGACCTTCGACGAGGGGCTCGAAATGTTGCTGGAGCTGACAGAGAATTGAGTAAACACCACTTCAACACCTTGATCGCGGATCGGAGGCGTCTGCTGGTCCTCGGGCTCTGCCTTCTTCTGATCACGCTTCTGGCCGGATTTGCTGCCGCGCAACGGCGCCAGCGAAAGCCGCCGTCAGCCGGACCAGCGATCGCCGATGGAAGCCTGCCGAAGACCGATCCGAAGCTCTCCGGCCGCTTCACCTTCGTCAGGCTGCGCTTCGACACCAGTCAATACGGCTATCTGTACAACTACAATACCTTTCTCGGTGACGGCGGGCCACCGTGGTCTCACGACTACCCGATGGCCTCACGCCACCTGATGAAGATCATGGCGGAACTGTCGAAGATCGACGCAAGCCTCGATCTGAACGAGCCGATTCTCACCTTCGACGACCCGCTGCTCTTCAAATTCCCATTCGCCTATCTGTGCGAAGCGGGATTTATGAGCCTCGGCGAGAGTGAGATTGCCGGCTGGCGCGAGTACCTGCTGCGGGGTGGCTTTCTGCTGGTCGACGACTTCCGTCACCCAAGCCAGTTCGCCAACCTGCAACTGCACGTCGGTCGGGCCTTTCCCGAGTACGAATTGAAACGGCTCGATCTCTCTCACCCGATCTTCAACTGCTTCTTTTCGATCAGCACCCTCGACCTGAACCCGGTCTATGGCCCCTACTATAAACCGGAGTTCTGGGGGCTCGAGGACTCTTCCGGTCGACTGATGATGGTCGTCAACTACAATTACGATGTCAGTGATTACTGGCAGTTCTCCGACAATCCGTTTCGACCGATCGAGGAGACCAACGATGCCTACAAGTTTGGCGTAAACTACATTATGTACGCATTGACCCACTAACGAGGGTGAGGGAGAAGGAATCGGCATGACTCTTGAATCAGACAAGACTCTTAAAGCAGAAAAGATCGGCGATGATGAGTTGCTGGAAAAGATGATCGCCGCCCGTGAGGGGCTGCTACGAGAGATCCGGAAGGCGATTATCGGCCAGGATGAGGTGGTTGAGCAGGTACTCATCTCGCTCTTTGTCGGGGGTCATTCGATCATTACCGGAGTCCCGGGACTGGCAAAGACGCTGTTGGTGAAGACGATCTCGAGTGTACTCGATCTGTCGTTCAAGCGGATTCAGTTCACACCCGACCTGATGCCGGCAGACATCACCGGGACTGAGGTGATTGAGGAGGACCGGACGACGGGCAAGAGGGTACTCCAGTTTATCCGGGGTCCGGTCTTTGCCAACATAATTCTGGCCGACGAGATCAACCGCACCCCACCCAAGACCCAGTCGGCGTTGCTTGAAGCGATGCAGGAGGGGAATGTGACGGTTCAGGGGGTAACCTATCCCCTCCCACGACCATTCTTCGTTCTGGCAACCCAGAATCCGATTGAGATGGAGGGGACCTATCCGCTGCCGGAGGCACAACTTGACCGATTTATGTTCAATGTGCGGATCGGTTATCTGCCGGCGGAGGATGAGATTGCGGTCGTCCGGATGACCACCTCCCCGCACAACCCGAGCTTTGAGCGGCTGATGACAGCGGACGAGATCATCGGCTTTCAGCGGCTGGTGCGGAAGGTTCCAGCCTCGGAGACGGTAGCGAGGTATGCGGTCAACCTTGTTGGGGCGAGCCGTCCGGGACTGCCCGGCTCACCGGACTTCATCAATCGGTGGGTGACGTGGGGAGGATCCCTCCGCGCCTCGCAGTTTCTCGTCCTCGCTGGGAAGGCACGGGCAATCCTTCACGGAAGGGTCAACGTCTCGTGCGACGACATCAGGGCGATCGCAGGTCCGGTGCTGCGCCACCGGATTCTGCTCAACTTTCAGGCCGAGTCAGAGCGGATCGACTCCGACGAGGTGATTCGGCGATTGATCGACGCAGTGCCGGAGCCATCTTCCGGGCTGTGATTCCAGACCGATATCCGAGGCTTCCGATGTTTTGGAGAAGAGAGAAGAAGAGTGATCGGCGCCCACTTCCGGCCTCATCCCCCATTGGTGACCGTGGCTCCAATGGCGCTCAGGGTGACAGGTCAGGTGAGGCGGGTGCGGGGAGAACGGCCGGCGGCCCGGCACGTCTCCTCGATCCGGAGGTTCTCGGGCGGATTGCGTCACTTGAACTGTTGGCCCGGACAGTAGTTGAGGGCTTTGTCGCCGGCCTGCACCGTTCGCCATATACCGGCTTTTCGACCGAGTTTGCCGAGTACCGGCAGTACCTGCCCGGTGACGACCTTCGATACCTTGACTGGAAGCTGCTCGGAAGGACCGACCGCTACTACATTCGAAAGTACCGTGCCGATACCAACGCCCAGTTTCATTTGCTGATCGATGCCAGTGGGTCGATGAGGTATGGCTCGGGGATATTGAGCAAGCTCCGTTATGCCCAGTTCGTCGGGGCGGCGATCGCCTATCTGGCCAACCGTCAGCAGGACGCCGTAGGGCTCCTGGCCTTCGACTCCGAGATCCGGACTCATATTCCAGCGCTCAATCGAACCGGACATATGCGGACCGTCTTCGGAAACCTTGAGCAGCTCACGGCTGGCAATGAGACACGGCTCTCAACCATGATCCATCAGGCAGCAGAGCGGATCACGCGCCGTGGCCTGGTGTTGCTCATCTCAGACCTCTATGACGAGCCGGCCGCATTGATCGAGTCGCTGCAGCACCTGCGGTTTCGGGGCCACGATGTGATCGTCTTTCACCTGCTGGATCGGCAGGAGCTCGACTTCAGTTACCCTGGCGCAACCCTGCTTGAGGATCTCGAGACCGGTGAGCAGCTTCACGTGCTGCCAGAACTGCTCGCCGAAGGCTACCGCGAGGCGATCGCAGGTCACATTGCGGAGCTGCGGGAAGGGATGGCAGGCCATCGAATCGACTATGAGGTGCTGACAACTGATCAGCCGCTTGATCATTCGCTCCACACCTTTCTGGCGCGACGGAACCGCCAGTAATCGAAGGGGGAGGCAGGATCGATGTCATTTCTGACGCCATTATTCTGGCTGGGACTGGCCGCGACGGCGATACCGATCATCGTACATCTGGTGCGACGGACCCGAGCGCCACGAGTTGATTTTCCGTCGCTGATGTTCGTTCGAAAGATACCGCAGCAGACGATCCGGCGGCGGAGACTCCAGAACCTGCTGCTCTTGATACTGCGCTGCTTCGCACTGATGCTGCTGGTCTTTGCCTTTGTCCGGCCGTTCATCAAAACGGGCCAGGCTGGTGGGGACGCGAAGCGGGGAGTGGAGGTGATACTGCTCGACCGCTCCCTGAGCATGCGGTATGAGGGTCGGTTCGAGCGGGCGCGGATCCGAGCTCAGAGGCTGATCGACGAGCGCTCCACTTCCCGGCTGGCACTGGTTCTCTTTGATGAGGGCTACGAGGTGGTGGTGCCGCCGACGGACGACCGCGCGCAGCTCAAGTCGCGTCTGGCGGAGGTGGCCCCGGGCTTTGGAGCAACCGACCTTGATCAGGCGCTGCGTGGAGTCGAATCGCTGCTGCTCCGGCTTCCGGGTGACGGGAAGACGATCCATCTGCTGACCGACTTTCAGGCGACAAGCCGCAAGGTGGGAGAGCCACCCTACCGAGCGGCGGCTGGAATAGCAATCGTTCCGTTCAATGTTGGTCGGCCTGATGGCGCCAATATTGCCACGACGGAGGTGGTCGGTACGAGTACAATCTTTCAGCCAAAGTACAGTGATCCGCTCACCGCGCGAGTCTCCAACTTCAGTTCGGTCAGGGCGGACGCGCGAATCGAGTTCCGGCTCAACGACCGACCGGTCGAGAAACGTGAAATCTCGATCCCGGCGCGCGAGTCACGAACGGTCGAGTTCTCTGGTTTCAACCTTAACGAGGGGATCAATCGGGGCACAATTATTGTAGCTGGAGACGACTTTGACGCCGACAACCGCTCCGAGTTTCTGCTTCGGCGGACAGCCCGTTCGAAAGCGCTCGTGATTGAAACGGCTACCGGAGGAGGTGGTCGCGGGGAGAGCTTCTACCTGCAGAGCGCGCTGACAGCCGGCGCGAACAATCCATTCGAGTTGGAGGTTCGAAGCCCGGGTCGAGTCGGCACAACAGAGCTGCGTGAGCAGCGGTTAATCATCCTCAATGATGTCGGTCTCAATCCGGGACTGGCGACAGAGGTGATCAACCGGGTTGAGGGTGGAACGGGTCTGATCGTTGCGCTTGGACCGCACACCGATTCGGCGGTCTTCGAGGCCGGATTCAAGGCGAAGCTTGGGATCTCTCCAGGCAGTGTGGTCGAGCGGCGTGGTGACGGGTTAATGTTTGGCGGAGTAAGTGGTGAGCACCCGATATTCGAGCCATTCCGACAAGCCGGCCGTCTCCCGACCGCACGAGTGAGGTCCTATCGACAGATTGAGCCGGCAGTGGGAGCGACCGTGCTCGCCCGCTACGATGACGGTGCGCCAGCCCTCATTGAATCGACGCTCGGGCGGGGCCGGGTGCTGATTCTGACAACGACGCTCGACCTGACGTGGAGCGATCTGCCGCTGACGCCATTCTATCTGCCGCTATTGAGGCAGATGGCGCGCCACCTGCTTGGCACTGAACCGGCACTGGCGGCGACCGTCGGGGAGTCGGTGGCGATCGATGCAACACCGGAGGGTGAGCTGCCAACCATCGACTCGCCATCTGAAAAACGGCTCCCGCCGCCAGTGTCGGGTTCGACCGGGGCGGTTATCACGGTGACAGAGCCAGGGCTCTATCGCCTCCGCTATCCAGACCGGACGAGCCAGATTGCGGTCAACATCGGTGGCCGCGAGTCTGACCTGGCGGGGCTTGACTCCGGCCAGGTGATGGCGGAAATGACCGGGCAGGACCCAGTGAAGAGCGCAGAACGGTCCAGCCAGGCGGCCTTCATAACAGAATCGGACGCGAATGAGGGCCCCAATGCCATTGAGGCTCGCCAGCGCCTCTGGTTCTACCTGCTGATCGCGGCCCTGCTCCTCTTCATCACTGAGGGGTTGATTGCGCGTCGCATCAGAGCAGCAAAACTGATCAACTGAGGTCGCTCCGTAACCGGCGACAGTCGGCACGGAAAGGCCATAAGGAGTGGTGATATGACCAATCGCGGTGAGCAGCTTGAGCGGATAATCGACCTTGT
>JBEGMZ010000416.1:0-2836 GCA_041182745.1 Acidobacteriota bacterium | reverse complement strand
TCATCACCTCGCTCCAGAAGAAGAGCAATGTCGTGCGGTTGGTGACATTTGGTCAGACGGAAGAGGGCCGCGACCTGCCCTTGATGATCCTCTCTGATCCACCGGTCATGCAGCCACTTGAAGCTCGTCAGAGCGGCAAGCCGCTCATCTTTATTATGGCCAATATCCACGCGGGTGAGGTCGAGGGCAAAGAGGCCATGCTCCAGCTGTCACGCCGCCTGGTGACCGGAGATCTGCGACCCCTGCTGCGCAAGCTGGTCATCCTCATCGCTCCAATTTATAACGCTGACGGGAATGAACGCATCGATCCCAAGATGCGCACGGCGCAGCATGGACCAATCAATGGCGTCGGCACCCGCGAGAACGCACGCGGGCTCGATCTCAACCGGGATTATATGAAACTTGAATCGGTTGAGGCGCGCGCGCTGGTTGGGCTGATGAATCGATGGGATCCGCATCTGACGGTCGATCTGCACACCTCTAACGGCTCGTACCACGGATACCATCTGACCTATTCACCGATGCTCAATCCGAATGCCGACCAGCGACTGATCGACTATGAGCGACAGCGCATGCTCCCCGCTATCAACCGTGCGCTGCGCCGCAACCATGGCTTCCGGAGCTACTATTACGGCAACTTTGCCACCGTCGAAAAGCTCAATCGCGAGGTCGAGAACTTTGAGCTGCAACGGTCCGGGCGGGCCGCCCAACCGGCGGAGCAGCCGCTGACTCCGGTATGGCGAACTTTTGATCACCGTCCGATGTTCGGAAACAACTATGTCGGACTGCGCAACCGACTGACGATCCTCTCGGAAGCCTACAGTTATCTCGAATTTCGCAAGCGCGTCGAAGTGACCGAGGCCTTTGTCGAAGAGATTCTGAAGTATTCGAGCCTCCATTCGGCAAGCATCCTCTCGCTGCTCAGGCGGGTTGATGAAGACCTGATTCGCGGGAAGGGACGAGTGCAGGGCATCGACTTCGAGATTGCCCCCCTCGATAAGGAAGTGCCGATTCTGGTGGGTGAAGTTGAGAAGAGGCGCAACCCCATCTCAGGCCGTGAGATGACGGTTATGGTCGAAGAGAAGGCTACCCCAACCCTGATGCCCGACTATGGGATCTTTAAGGCGACCCGCAGTTCTGCACTTCCAGCCGCCTACATCCTCCCTCCGGGTGATCCAATGAAGGAGGTCCTGGCCAACCTGCGTCTGCACGGAGTGGCCATGGAGGAGCTGCGAGAGCCACTGACCGTTGAGACGGAGAGTTTTACCATTGCGGCGGTCAACCGCGCCACGCGGGTCTTCCAGGGGCATCGCGAGATCAGACTGCGCGGTAAATATGCGACGGAAAAGCGGACCTGGCCCAGTGGATCGATCCTCATTCGCACCACCCAATCGAGCGCGGCCCTGATCTTCTATCTGCTCGAGCCGGAGAGTGACTGTGGATATGTGCGGTGGAATTTCCTCGATCGCCACCTCGACAAGGGAGCCATTTATCCTGTCTCGCGCATCACCACCAAGTATACGGCCGTGACCCGATTGATCGACTGACTATGTCAACCCGGGCCACCGAGATATTGATCAAGGGAGGTCGGCTGATCACGATCGATCGGCAGCAACGAATCGTCGACGCCGATCTGCTCGTCTCTGGTAGTCGAATCTCCTCGATCGCCCCGTCGATCCGCCCCACCCCCTCAATGGAGGTGATCGATGCCCGTGGTCGTTATGTGCTGCCAGGATTTGTCCAGACCCATCTCCATCTCTGTCAGACCATCTTTCGTGGCGCAGCGGACGACCTCTCCCTGATCGACTGGCTCCGTAAGCGAATCTGGCCGATGGAGGCCGCGCTGACTAGTGAGACATTGACCCTTGCCGCACGCCTTGGGATCGCCGAACTGATCAAGGGTGGAACAACGGCGGGGTTGTCCATGGAGTCGGTCAATCATACTGAGGCGGTCTTTGCCGAGATCGAGCGGAGTGGGTTTCGGGGAACCACTGGCAAGTGCATGATGGATCAGGGTGAAGGTGTGCCCGATCGCCTCCGGGAGGAGACCCGTCAGTCGATCGATGAGTCGGTCCGTCTCCTCCGCCGGTGGCATGGAGCGGCGGATGGTCGGATTCGTTACTGTTTCGCACCACGCTTCGCGATCAGCTGCACCCCAGAACTGCTGCGCGAGACCGCCGTTCTGGCTCGCCAGTTTAGAGTACTGATCCATACTCACGCATCAGAGAGCCTGGAAGAGATCGCCCTGGTGGAGAGACAGACTGGTCACCGCAATATCGCCTACCTGCACCTGAGTGGTCTGACCGGCGACCACGTCGTGCTCGCCCATTGTATTCACCTCGACCGCGCGGAGATTGAGATTCTGCAAAGTACCGCTACCCGCGTCTCCCACTGTCCATCGTCCAATCTGAAACTTGGATCGGGTATTGCCCCCATCGTCGAGCTGGTGGCCGCCGGTGTCGAGGTCAGTCTGGGCGCGGACGGCGCTCCCTGCAACAATCGTCTCGACATGTTCACCGAGATGCGGACGGCAGCTCTGTTGCAAAAGGTCAAACATGGTCCGCAGTCTCTACCAGCCGCCCAGGTCCTTCGCATGGCAACTCTTGGCGGAGCGCACGCGCTCAAACTGGCCGACGAGGTTGGCAGTATCGAAGTCGGGAAGAAGGCCGATCTGCAGATCATCGACCTGCAAAGCCTCCACACTACACCTCATCCTGATCCCGTCTCGACGATCGTCTATGCGGCGCAACCAATCAATGTCCAGACGGTCCTGATCGATGGTCAAATCGTAATGCGCGATCGGCTTCTCACGACGATCGATGAAGCGGGTCTCCAC
>JBEGMZ010000415.1:0-3074 GCA_041182745.1 Acidobacteriota bacterium | reverse complement strand
TCGATCTGGTAGCCGTTCGTATCGGCATAACGGGCCGCATCGAGCCAGCGCCACGCCATCCGTTCCCCGTAGCGCTGGCTCGACAGCAATCGATCGACGACCTTCTCATAGGCGTCCGCTGTCGGATCGTTCAGGAACGATTCCAGCTCGGCCAGGGTGGGCGGCAAGCCGGTCAGATCGAGCGTTACTCGTCGCAGCAGCGTTGCCCGGTCGGCCTCCGGAGCGGGATCCATCCCTTCCTTCTCCAGCCGGGCAAGGATGAAATGGTCGATCTCATTCCGCACCCATGCCCGCTTTCCGACTGTCGGAAGTGCCGGTCGACGGGGCGGGATGAAGGCCCAGTGCTGCTGCCACGGCGCGCCCTCGCGAATCCATTCGATCAGCAGTGACTTTTCACTCTCCGTCAGTTGGTGTGTGGCGCTGACCGGAGGCATCCGCAACGACTCGTCGTGCGAAGTGATTCGCCGCACCAACTCGCTCCGTCCCGGATCCCCCGCGACGATCGCTCGTCGTCCCCGCCCGAGGTCCGCCTTCGCTCCCTCCTCCGAGTCGAGCCGCAACCGCAGGTTTCGTGACGGCGCATCCGGCCCATGGCAGGCAAAACACTTGTCGGAGAGGATCGGTCGAATCTCTCGCCCAAAGTCGATCCGTCGCGACTGGGTCAGCCCTCGTTCCGGTAACGCCAGCACCAACAGGCCGATCGTGGTGGCGCCGGCCAGAGCGATCAGTTGCAAGATAGAGGCTTTGAGACCTCTGCCCGGTCTGATTTTCATACCTTCGAATCCCTCTTTGCGGTAGGTATTAAAATGATCCGATCGCGGTTCGGAATCAAGGTTCGGAATCAAGAAGATATCAAACTACGGTTTGACCTTAAAATGCAAGGATCCGGCTCTGGTCAGGCCGAGTCGCACCCACCAGACCGCAACCCCACTGCCACATCGCCCGCACCCGTCAGAAACGATTTTACTTGGAATTGATAAAGTCTTTAAAGAGACATAAGGTTTGTCTGACTCAGTCTTAAATCTCCTCCCATAGACTCACTCTTCGATTTTAAGTGTCGATTCAGGCGTCCAAGCTTGCCGCACTGAGGCGGTAATAATTTGAGATGGAAAGTCGATAATCGTGGCCCCTGCGGCCGGCATTGAATCAGGAGGAGATGGATGAAAAGGCTGATCATTGGTAATTGGATTGGACTGTTCGCTCTGTTAGCGTTCAGTCTGACCGGTCTATCCCAGTCAGGTCCGACAGGGAGTCTGACCGGGATTGTTCAGGATACGACCGGGGCCATTGTTCCGGGCACAAAGGTTACGGCGACAAGTACTGAGACCGGGCTCACCAGGAATGCCGTCGCCGATGGTGAGGGGCGGTGGCAGCTTCCGGTGCTGCCGGTTGGGTCGTATAGGGTCTCATTTGAGGCCTCCGGATTCAGTAAAGCCGTGGCGACCGTGGTGGTTGAGGCTGCCGTTCCACGCCAGCTCGACATTCGTCTTGAGGTTGGGCAGGTTGATCTCCAGATTGTTGTTACCGATACAACCCCGCTCCTGACTCCTTCAACCGTGACGACATTTCGCCAGCTGAACGCTGAAGAGCTGACACGGGTTCCAACGGCGACGCGCAGCTTTACACACCTGCTCTCGGCTGAGGCCGGAGTCAGTGCCGATCTGCCGCCGGTTCTGACCAACGGAAACGGTAACATCTCACCCTCCGTCAATGGTACGCGAACTACCAGCACCAGTCTGAGTTTCAATGGTATCGATGCGACCAACATCACGTCGAATGAGGGTTCACTCAACAACAACATCTCGCCTTCGCCCGAGTCACTCTCGGAGGTCAAGCTGCAGACGAGCCTTTATGATGCCTCAACCGGCCGCTCGGGAGGAGGAAACTTTCAGCTTGTTACCCGCGGTGGCTCGAACGAACTGCACGGCTCGATCTACCATTACCTTCAAAACGAGAAGCTGAATGCCAACGACTTCTTCTTTAACAAGGATGGGATTGGCCGCCCGCGGGCACGTCGTAACGAGGGTGGCTTCACGATTGGTGGACCGTTGAAAAAGAATCGTGTCTTCTACTTTGGCAACTACCAGCGGACGGAAGCCAGCACCGCATTCGTACCGACCGCCAGTAGCATCTCTGTCCAGCCGCAGGCGTTACAGCTGATCAACGGAGCGCGAACCAAAGAGAATCTTTTTGCCGCTTTCAGCCAGTTGAACCCCGGCATTACGGCGTCGATTCCAAACGCGGCCGCCATCTCGGATGTGGCAGTAAGGTTGCTCAACATCAGGAATCCGGCGACCGGTGACTTTTTTATCCCGGCGCCCCGCGGCAGCAATGTTGTCGGACGGGACATCAACACCGGTTCCGGCGCGGATCTCTCAGTCGGTGGGAATCCGTACATCAGACAGCGTAATGTCTTCCCGGCATCCTTTAAGCAGGATCAGTTTACGACGCGGCTCGACTTCCGGCCGGTTGAGAGCAACACCCTGAGCGGAACACTCTTCTACTCAAACTTTCCGGGTTTCGACCCATTCCCTGATCCGAACAGTCTGGTCTCGCCGGTAACCCTGAAGAGGAGCGATCGTAATCTGACGCTGGCGATCTCGGACATCCACACCTTCAGCCCGGCGCTGATCAACGAGATTCGGTTCGGACTCTTCTTTCTGAACAATACGCGCGTTCTTGATGATCCATTTTTGGAGATCACCAACGAGTCGGTCGGGATACCAAATCCGGCGCTGGCCTTTGATCAGGGCCCTGGAACTCGACGGTTGGGCCATTATGTTGGCCGACCCGGCACGCTGATGGAGCGATTCTCTTTCGGCGGGCCGAACGACAGCTTCAACCGGCGGGAGCAGCGGACGTGGAGCATTGCCGACAACCTGACTCTGCTCAGGGGCGCGCACAGTCTCAGAGTTGGTGGTGAGTATAAGAACCACTCTTTTGACAGTGCGCTGCCAGAGGAGCAGGCGACGGAGTTTGAGAAGTTTGACAACTTTACCATGCTCCTGCGGGGCCTCGCCTTCGAGGCTGACACTCAGTTCGGAGTGACGGAGAAGCAGTTTCGGTTCCGCGAT
>JBEGMZ010000414.1:0-3006 GCA_041182745.1 Acidobacteriota bacterium | reverse complement strand
CCATACATCTCCAGCCCACGCCCCGGATCAAGCTGCTGGTCATAGCGCTTCAGGAACATGTTACCTGTTCCGATCGCATAGACCGGTACCCCCGAGTTCTCGACAATCTTGCGTGCCTCGTCAAAATTGATCTTGCTGAAGGTATCGATTCCCGAGCCAACGAGCAGAATTGCGGTGCGGGCATTGACCTCGTATAGTCCGGCATACTCGGTCTTCTCCTGCTGGTTCTGCTCAAGAACGACACTGTCACCGACTCCGCCGCGCAGCACAAACTTCAATGCGTCGAAGAAGTTGCTCTCACTGAAGGCCGGGTTGTTGCGGATCAGGAGGTTGATCGCGCCCATCAACCGGCTCTTGTCGTCAGTGAAGTCGACAATCGGGGTTGGACGAATATCGAACGCAACGATCGACACGAAGTCCTTCGGCTGAACAAAGGTACGCACGAACTCGTAGGCCGGCCGCAGAATCTCGATTCGACCCGGCTCAAAAAAACCACCGGTTGGCATCCCGAGCAGATCGACCAGCTTGCTGTACTCGAGCAGCAGCACCATCGTCACCGGAGCCTCCGGGGACGAGAAGTTGTCGATCTCCTGTCGGATTCCGTCTTCGTATATCTCGAAGTTCTCTCTCTTCAGGCCCTGCAGGATTCCGCCGGTCTTCTTGTTGTAGACAACCGCCTCGACGTTGACAATCGCCGTGTCGATATTGATCGATACTGGCGCCTGCGACTTGTCGACCTTCTTCTCCTCCTGCCGCTCCTGTTCTTTCCGATCCTGCTCCGGATCCCCGGTTGCGCCAGGATTCTTCTTCTGCTTGTCGGCTGACTTACGACCAGCCTGGGCCCTTACGCTCTGCCCAACCGGCCTCCATAGCACTTCACCAATCATCCCCGCCATTATCAGCGCCGCCAGTAACCCTGCGATCCACCCTCGTCTGCTGCTCATACTGTTGCCTCCCCGCTCCGCCTCGGCCAAACCTCTGAACTTTGCCGTCTTACACAACTGCCAGTCTAACAAATGGCCCTGATGAATGAAAGAAGTTCACCGTTCACCGCCGCCTGCTCACCCGCCATTCAGGCTGGCTCTCCCTTCTCTCACTCCATTGCCGGGTCTGTGACACGGAGACCTCTCTCGCCGCCCTCGCCTCATTTACTCGCCTCTGGTGGGCTACCAATTTACGAAAATTTGAATACTCAAAATCCAAAAATTTGAATTAAATGACCAGAAAAACAAGAGGGTTGTCTTCGATAACATGTTGATGATAAATGACTTGGCAGCTCGTTTGCCGCCAGAGGGCATTTCAGCGTTGAAAGCACCGCTCGGGATATGCTAGCTTTAACCCCGTGTTTTTTCTCATTTCTGGAATGTTCAGTGTTCCCTGACCCTCGCCGGGGCACTGTAGTGTTGGTCATTGGGGCTGCCGGGAGGGCGCCGATGACTGAGCCATCCGGAGATGGTGGCCGTATCTGCCGAGCGATTCCGGTCTCATCCTGATCTCTTGTTGGCCCGGTGAGTCAGTTCACCGCTACACGGAGAGACTGCTTTTTTATATTGTATATTTTTTATTTAATGACTTAGTAATTTAATGACTTAGTAAAAGATGTTGTGAGTTTTTGAGAGAGCTGGTTCTGAACCTGCGGAGGCTGATGCGTGAGGGCTTCCGTCGGGTCATTCCGGTTGTCCCCTGTTTGACCTTCGAGCCCCGACCTCCACCGCCGAACCGGTGTCACGGTCAGCGGGGCAGATTGTAAGGAGAGTCCGGACGGGTGAATAACCAGGGAGAATTGCCAGGGAGAATTGATTAATGAACGACGACAAACGTTTCTACACCTTCGTGTTTGCCCCAACCGCGAAGTCACCGCTCAGAAAGTTTAATGTTCCACACCGTGTAATATACCTTGTCCTGGGTTTTGCAGGAGTTGGTCTGTTGACAGTCGTCTATGGAACATACGTCATCGCGCAGCACGCGGTGGTGGTTGCGAAGTTAAATCTGACACAATTGGAGAACCGGCGACTGCGGGAGCAGAACCGGGAGGCGGCCAGCAGATTCGATCTTCTGCAGACCAGACTGGCTGCACTGGACACGACCCAGCGCAAGCTGGCGGAATCAAGTGGAGTTGGCCGGACGGCCGATCTCAACCGGGTAGTCGGTCAGGGAGGGCCTGTTCCAAGCGATCAGGTCGATCTGAACAACATTGAGGTGGCCACCGATGCGCTCGAGAGCGAGCTGCGGCAGATCAGGGTCGTCTACGATAAGAACCAGATAAAGCTCTCCTCAACGCCGACCGGCTGGCCAGTGCGTGGTTACATTTCGGATGGATTTGGCTCGCGCCGCAACCCGTTTGGAGGGGGAAGCTTCGAGATGCATCCCGGGCTCGACATCGCGACCAATCACGGGACAGCGGTCGGCGCGACTGCTGATGGTATCGTCATCTTCGCTGGTTCTCATGGCGGTTATGGCAACATCGTCGTTATCGATCACGGTTATGGTCTCACGACGCGATATGCCCATCTCTCAAGTATTGAAGTGACGGTTGGGCAGCACGTCACGCGAAACCGAAAGATTGGTGCAGTTGGAAGCACCGGTCGATCGACGGCTCCACATTGCCATTATGAGGTTCGCCTGCACGATCGTCCGGTCGATCCACTCAACTACCTGTCGATAGGTCGTTCCTGATGATCGGATTTGAGATAAGGTGGGAGGAGCAGGAAGCGCGGTTCGAGCGGTAACGCAGAAAGAGGGAGGGGTTGGGTTCAGATCCAGCCCCTCCCTCTTTCTGTCTCGGGGTGCCTCTTTCGGCTCAGCGAGCGTGATGCTCCTGAAGGCTGATCACACTGAGCCGGTCTTCGACGCGCATGGCGGCAATCGCGCTGGCGGCCGCGTTGGCCCCGGTGAGGGTAGTAAAGGTCACGACACTGTACTGCATCGCGGCTCGGCGGATGGCTCGTTCGTCGTAGTAGGATGAGCGGCCGAGTGGAGTGTTGACGATCAGATCGATCTCATCAC
>JBEGMZ010000413.1:0-4333 GCA_041182745.1 Acidobacteriota bacterium | reverse complement strand
ATGTTGGTGATGGCCAGCATGTGCGGGAGGGGCTTCTTCTCGACCCCGCGGATTGAGTCCTGCAGCCGAAGGCGGTCGGCGGCGGTCTTGACCTGCGCGCCAAGGTGCTCGATGGCGCAGGTGAGAAAGCCGCCGGTACCGCAGGCCGGGTCGAGAATCGATTGCCCGAGGCGTGGATCGAGCATATCGACCATGAACTGGGTGACGGCGCGGGGGGTATAGTATTCACCGGCATTCCCGGCCGATTGCAGGTCGGCAAGAATCTTCTCGTAGATGTCGTTGAAGAGGTGACGGTCGCCAGATTTGTTGAAGTCCACATCCTCTTCGATGGTGTTGATCACCTGGCGCAGCAGGGTCCCGGACTTCATATAGTTGTAGGCGTCTCCGAAGACCGAGCCGACCACCCGGCCATGGTCCGAGACACCGGCGGCGGTGGCCAGTCGCTTGAGCGCCGGGAAGAGCTCATTGTTGACGAAGGTGATCAGCTCTTCACCGGTCATCCCCTCGGGGTTCCTGGCCCAACTGGACCAGCGGAACCGGGCGGGCAAGGGTGATTTGTAGCCGGGCACTGTGACCTGCCACTCCTGCTCCCTGTCGTCGAAGATCTTCAGGAAGATGAGCCAGACCATCTGGCTGATGCGCTGGGCGTCGCCATCGACGCCAACATCCTTGCGCATGATATCCTGAATGCTTTTGACGAGAGTGGTGAGGGACATCGCGGTATTATCTCCAGTTCATTTTGTCAGGCGCGATAGAGGACGGCTTCCAGTTCATTGACCGCCTGCTGATACTGATCCAGCCCGCCAAAGGCGCGGATGATCTCCAGTGGAGTGCCGAGCTCGGTAAATGGAGCAACGGCAAGAATCTGTGGATCTTCGATATGTGCCACACCTTCATCCGCATACTTTTCAAGCAGAGCTTCGAGCACCTGTCGGGCCTGCTCTCCAAATTTTGTGAAATAGTTCTGCTTCTTCACCTGCTCCGCCCGTTCCCGGCGGGTAAGGGGTGGCATATCCCAGGCGACGTGGCAGACGAGATCGAACGGATCGAAGACCCGGCCAGATTGACGCCCGATCTCGCCGGCAAGGGCCTCAAAGAAGACCCCCTGTTCCGAGAGTTCATCGATGATCGCCTGCTTCTTCTCGCTACCGCTCCAGCGACGAAGGAAATCGTCGAGGGAGGCGTACTCCTTCGACAGGGCCTTGCGGGTGTAGTCCTTGAGGGATTCGGTGATCAGTCTGCCACTGGCGTCGAAATACTGGACGCGCTCGGCAGCGACCTTGACCTCGACATTGGCCACGACATAACGGCGAACGCCGCCGGTCTCTGCCGATCCGGGCGAGAACTCCCCATTCTGGTCCCAATCTTCCGCTGAGTCCGGGCTGATGAGTTCCGCACCACTTTCGGTTTCAACGGGCATATCCGGCGGCACGGGTGACTGATCACCAGTGGGTTCGTAGATCTGCACCGGGTCGCCGTCGAAATCAGGGTCGGCAAAGAGCTCGGTGGCCTTCTTGAAATCGATGATCGTGAAGTAGTACTTGTCGTAATCTTCGTTGATGCGCGTCCCACGCCCGATGATCTGCTTGAACTCGGTCATGGACTGAATCCGCTGATCGAGCACGATCAGTTTGCAGGTCTGCGCGTCCACGCCGGTGGTCATCAGCTTGGAGGTCGTGGCAATTACCGGATATCGACTCTCCGGGAAGATGAAGTTGTCCAGCTCGGCCTTGCCCTCCTCGTTGTCGCCGGTGATGCGCATGACGTATTTGCTGTTCTGTGACACCAGATCGGCGTTTTCATTGACCAGGGCCTGGCGCATGCGCTCGGCGTGATCGATGTCTTCACAGAAGACGATGGCCTTGTCGAAACGATTGGTCTCCTGAAGAAACTCGGTGATCTTTTTCGCCACCAGTTGGGTTCGTCGTTCAAGAATCAGCGTCTTGTCGAAATCCTTCTGATTGTAGATACGATCTTCGATCTCGTAGCCGTACTTGTCGAGCATGCCCTTGTCAGGTCGCCAGCCCGACAAATCCCGGTCAAGGTCGATCCGCACGACCTTGTAGGGGGCGAGAAAGCCGTCGTCGATCCCCTGGCGGAGGCTGTAGGTATAGAGGGGCTCACCAAAATAGTCGATGTTTGAGACCTCCCGGGTCTCCTTCGGGGTAGCGGTCAGACCGATCTGGGTGGCAGATGTGAAGTATTCCAGAATCTCCCGCCAAGCCGAATCAACGGCCGCGCTGCCCCGATGGCACTCATCGATGACGATCAGATCGAAAAAGTCGCGGCTGAACTGCCGGTAGATGTTCTTCTCCTCCTCGTTGCCGGTCACCGCCTGGTAGAGGGAGAGATAGATCTCATAGGATTTATTGGCCTGCCGCTTCTGGATCTTGGTCATGGCCGAACCGAACGGCTTGAAGTCGTTGGTCATGGTCTGGTCGACCAGAATATTGCGGTCGGCAAGAAAGAGGATGCGCTTTTTCGCTCTCGACTTCCAGAGCCGCCAGATGATCTGGAAGGCGGTAAAGGTCTTGCCAGTGCCGGTCGCCATCACCAGCAGGATGCGATTCCGGCCCCGGGCAATGGCCTCGATCGTCTTGTTGATCGCCAGCAGCTGGTAATAACGGGGAATCTTATCGCTGCCGTCGCTGAAATAGTCCTGGGTGACGAGTGTCTTCTGCTGATCATCGAGTCCACGCTGCTCCGCCCACCACTGCCACAAGGTCTCCGCCGCCGGGAATTCGTGAAGGGCGAGTTCACGCTCGACGATCCCGTCCGCCGCGATCCGATTGTGAAACAGAAAGCCATCGCCGTTGGAGCTGAAGACAAACGGCACCTGCAGCATGTCGGCATAGCCCAGCGCCTGCTGCAGGCCATCACCGACCGTATGGTTGTTATCTTTGGCTTCGATGATCGCAATCGGAATATTCGGCTTGTAGAACAGGACATAATCGGCGCGCTTGTGCCTGGCGCGGGTATGGAGATTGCCCCGCACGATGACGCGTCCCCTGGTCAGCGGAAACTCTTCGCGAACCTGGGTCGTGACATCCCAGCCCGCCTGCTCCAGGGCGGGCGTGATGTACTTGGTACAGATGTCACGCTCGGAAAGTTGTTTTTTGTTCATCAGGCCAGCTCTCCCAGTTCACGCCTCAGAGTGCTAAATGCTCAACTTGGCGCGGCGTCAGTTTCAAGGGAATTTCTGGATGGGCGACGGGGACTTCATCCGGGATACGGGTGACGGCTGCGGCGATCGACTCCAGTTGGCTGCAGGTCAGCAGTTCATTGGCACATTGTCTGCTCATCGCTCAGCCTCAAGGGGAATGTTCTTCTTCGGGGGCTTTGCGCACCTTGAACAATCTTCGTTGCATTCAGACGTTAAAAGACACTAGACAATATCCTATCCACCAGGGAGCGTGCAATTAAAAATTCCTGATGTCTGGTCAACCAGTGAGTCAATAACTGCCGCCGGAGTTAACGCGCTCCCTGCACCTGCGTTTAACCCCGGACTGCAACATCTCACGGCTGTCTCAGTTTCTCACGTCCCAACCCTGACACCGATCATTGGGCGCGGTATTTCCGGCGCTCTTTCCCGGCTGGTGGGGCTGGCATCATTTCTATACTGGTAATTCAACTCGCAACTATCCTGTTGACGCCGGGATGGAGTAATTGGATAATCCGCACTGCAATATCGTTTTTTTCTTGAATCATTCACAGAGAGATAAACAAAATCATGAACGGAAAGAGGGTTCTGCGTCTGACCCAGTTAGGGGTGCTGACCCTGCTGAGCGTGGGGGCGGCATTAGTCTGGCCATCGGTGCCGGCGGGCATGCAACAAAGGCAGGCGGCCGTGGCGGACCCTTTTCGTGACGAGCTGATGCCCTTCCTCAGTGAAAACTGTTACGGTTGTCACAACGAGAAGAAGGCGGCAGGTGGTTTGAATCTGGAGCAGTATCGTGAGGCATCGGCGATCCTGGCGCAGCGGGAGACGTGGGAGAGTGTACTAGCGCGGGTCGAAGCAGGAGAGATGCCGCCGAAGGGGGTGCCGCGGCCCGATGAGGCGGCGCTGAAGCGGGTGACGGCGTGGCTGACGACCGAGTTCCGGAAAGCTGATGAGCGGATGGCGCCGAATCCGGGGCGGGTGACAGCGCGGCGGCTCAACCGGAGCGAGTACAACAACACGGTCCGTGACCTGCTCGGTGTCGATCTGCAACCGGCAGCGGATTTCCCGCAGGATGACACCGGATATGGGTTCGACACGATCGGGGATGTACTCTCGCTGCCGCCAGTGCTGATGGAGAAGTATCTGACCGCAGCGGAGAGAGTCTCCGAGGCG
>JBEGMZ010000412.1:0-4485 GCA_041182745.1 Acidobacteriota bacterium | reverse complement strand
CCGCCACATCCGCCTCGTGACCAACCAGCGGAAAGGTCGCCCGCTCGGTCGAGCGGTTGAACTGTGAAAACTCGATGTGACCGGTGAAGGATCGCTGCTCGCGGGCATAGTAGCGGCTCACCACTCGTTCCGGCCGCCTGGTGCTCCGCGCCATCACTTCGCGCAGCGCGTACTCGGCTGCGCCAAGGTATCGATTGATCTGGACGTGCGAGACGTCAAGGACCGTTCCAACCTTGTTCGAACGCTCCGCAACTCCGTCCTCCGGCAGCAGCGCCTTGATCTGCAACCACGGCGCACCGAGAAGATCGCGCAGGGTATTCTCGTACTCGTCGCGGTTCATCCGCCGCCAGACTGCCCGGCCCTCCCGCTCCACTTCACGCCGATCGGCGACGATCAGCCGACTCGCCAGTCCACGCAGAAAGGCGGCCTTCTCGCGCGCCTCCGGCTGTGGAGCGCCTCGCGGTGGCATCTCACTGTCACGAACCCGGTCGTGAACCTTCACCCAGGTCGCGAAACTCGCCCGATCAGTGTAGTCCTCCGCGAGTGCGGTCAGATTCAGCCCGCTCTTCTGCGTCGACTGATCGTGGCAGCTGGCACAGTAACGGTCGATGAACTGGCGGGTTTCTGCCGGGCTGGCTGTCGGCTCCGCCGGAGTGGCCGCCGGCAATCCGGGCAGCCCCAGCCACGTCCCCACTACCGCCACCGCCACCCAGATCAGTACCAGAACCACCAGCCTGTTCCTTGCTCTCATCTCTGTTATCCACCTCGTCTGAGGATCAGGCAACCTCAATCACCGACCGCCCCTTTGGCAGACCAAAACAGGCGATCACCTCATCCGCATCCCTAAACCAGGTTCCGGGGATGAGCTGACGTCGGCTGGTCACCTCGCGCAACCCGCTCACCTTGTCACCCGCCCTGACTACCGGAGGCTTGCTCACCGTCGCCTTCCACTTTACCGTGAACTCGTCACAGGCGTACGGAGCCCGGAAGGCCAGCCCGGCAGGCTGCCGTTCGATGCTGGTCAGTTCCTTCGCTGCCCAGTATCGCGACACCTCGCTCAGCTTCATCCAGTGGAGGTTGTCGAACCGCGCCCGGAGCCGCTTCACCACCTCCTGGAAGATCTTGAATCCCAGCTCCTGCCCATTCCAGTGAATGCCCGTCCAGTGGCAGACCATCAGCGCCGGCTCACCTCGCATGATGACATCGACCAGCCGCCCCTTTGTCCCATCTGCGCTGATGAAGCGGTCCGTCCCCACCGGTGTCGTGTTGTCCCATCCACCCGTCCAGTCGCCGGTACAACCAATCGTATGGACTACGCAGCGCGGATCGTCCGTCCCCAGACCGCTCACGTTCTGCACCAATGGCGCGACACTCTGCTCCCCATCCGCATAGAGATCGCGGAAATAGTGTGGAATCTCCGCCCGGAAGACCTCCCGCAACGACTCAAAGGTCGCCTGCGCCAGCTGCGGCCGCGCCTTCGTCCCAAAACCACCTGGCGTCGTGATCCCTTCGCACGGCAGCCCGACATTTCGCAGAATCTCCAGCGCATAGCTCAGATACGCCGTCAACTCGTCCGCGCTCCGCCCGGCGCTCCAATCCCAGTTCTCCATGAACCTGGTCGTGAACTCAGGATACGGATGGCCTGTCTTCAGATCGATCACCCGGGTGTGCGTCACCATCTCCGGGTGAATATCCCAGTTTGGCATGATCTCACGCTGTACCAGCTTGATGCTCTCTGCCAGCTCCGCCTGCGTCCACCCGGGAATCATCCGGTCGATCCTCCCCAGGCAGGCCGGGAAGGGCACGATACTGTACTTGCCCTTCACTCCATTGATGGCACTCCACTCGGCAAACCGGTGCACAAATGAGTCAGGAATCTCGTTCGGCCACTCACGCCACTTCAGCCGCGCATGGTGCGAGTCGGGCCCCAGTACCTGCGCGAACTGCGGCACGGCGAACTTGTTCAGATTGACCAGCGTCGTCGAGTCGTCAATTATGATCCCGACCGGCACCCGGTCTCGCGGGTTGATCACTGTCACCCCGGCGCTCCGTGCCGGACGCTCGCCAGGTGTCTGGGCGTGGCTGGCCATTCCAAGACCTGCCGTGGCCGCTCCGGCCATCAGCTCGACAAAGTCACGACGCTTCATCTTCTATTCACCTCTACCTTCACCTCTACCTTCACCGCTACTCTTAACCTTCTGCAGGCTTCAGCTTGCAGACTTCGGTTTGCAGACTTCAGTGTGCAGACTTCGGTATGCAGACTCCGGTTCCATCGTTTATCAGATTGTAAGGACTAGACACGAGATTTTTAGCACCCTCAGCCGCATTGGTCAATTCCTGCCAGGCGTCTCCCCATCCTGATGCAGAGACTTTGGTCGCCACCATTGGCACGTTTCTTCTTTTAATAATTTTAATATTAGAGTATATTCCCAGCGTTGGTGTTCTGGTCGTTTCCCTCCCCGTAATTGTCCGACCAGAAATAACACCTTCAATCCCCGGAATTGCCAGTAGTTCACGACCCCCTAACAGACTCCTTTTGCCGTCAAACCAGGGCCAGAGTGACTTTGCCAACTCATAAAAGGTTATGAGCAAAACCAGTGGCCGAAAGTGATCCGTGACGCCCCCGCCGTGACTGCCAGTGAAGACGTCCGCCGGCCAGTTGGCCGATGCGACCCGTGGAGTGGAATGCCGTGCCGTATGAAACTGCCATCCTCGACCTTCATTTTGCCTCCGACCAGGGCCTTCGGAGCTATCTGCAGACCCTTACCGGTCTCCTCGCCCGGCAAGCCGAATGCCGGCGGACCATCGATAGTGCCGGTCGTACCAGCACTGGTAGATCCCTGGCGCAGCTCATTGCCAACGACCAGCGCTATGTCATCGATTACCGGCTCAAACTCCCCCAGCGCGAAGATCGTCTCAACCTCAAAGCCGACCAGCGACACCTCCGGGTCCGGACCAGCCTGCTTGCCAACTGTCAGTCGACCGATCTTCTCTGGCTTCAGTCGATCACGGCCAATCCGGAAGGCTTCCCACTTGTTGCTCTGCCGGTCAACCGAGAGGGCCTGACACTCGATACCCTCCATCCCCTCGTTGTCCTCGCCCATCACACCGGGCAACTGATCCGGGCAGGTTGCGACATTGCCGAAGGCCAAATCTCCGGCGACTGGACAACCGCACAGCGTGGCCCGGACTCCCTTCCCATCAGGGCCTCACGGCAAGAGCGCGTCTGGGTGATCGACCGAACTCTGCCAGCTTCTTCCATTTGGTTCACCCCGTCGCCTCCAATCGCAGCGCCTGAAATAACGGATCAATGGTGGCAGCAGCTGCTGGATCTTCGCCAGCACTGGCCAAATTCCCATACCCGGATCAGGGCCCACCTGGCTCGACTCCTGCCAGACTTTCCGTCGATCGACCACTGGGAGCTTGAAGAGATCAGGCCGGGTCGCTCCGCCGCCGAAGCTCCGGACTCGGCAGTCGTCGCGGTCATTCAACCGGAAGATCAGCGTCTCAGAGTCGCCATCGATCCGCAGCTGGAAGGAGAGCAGTGGGGGCGCGTTCTCCTCCACTCACTTGCCCACCTCGCACTGGGTCATCTCCGCCCCGGTGATAGCACCACTCACTCCGACAGTTTGAAGAGCATTATCGAGCCGTCTCGCCATCGCGATCGGCGTGCCTCGCAGCTGGTCAGTTACTGGGCCAAACCCGGCTGGTGGGCCCCGGCGAGCCTCGATGACTGTACTCCGGAACAGAAGGTGAAGCTGGGCATGTGGAGAATTCTGGATGCGAGGCTTGGCGAAGCACAACTTCACGAAAAGGCCAGATCCTACCAGTCAACTGCATATCAGCGTCAGGCGGCTACTCGTCTGATCGATATACTCGATCGATATCACGGGGCCATACTTTGCGATGGTGTCGGTCTTGGCAAATCCTATGTTGCGACGACAGTCATTGTTCATTACATAAATACCTGGCTCGATAAGATTGGGAATGTTTCTGACAAAAGGATAACGATCATCGCACCAAACCAGGTTACCAGTACCTGGCTCAATGAAGTCTTGCCATCAATTGCCGATTGGGGCGCACGTAATGTTCATATTCGGATTATCAGCCATCACACTTTCTCCCGACCCAATCTTCTCGTCAATCAACATCATACCGGTGTGACCGATTTTGCGCACTTGATACTTTCAGACCTGGTAATAATTGATGAAGCGCACGCCTTTCGCAACGATACAGCCCAGGGAAGTAAATTGCTGGGAAATATGCTTCGCGCGCGTTTGTCTGGTAACGACCCACGGAGGATCCTTCTTCTTTCGGCCACGCCAATTAACAATAGTCTTAAAGACCTGTTCGTGCTATTGAACTTGTTGTTTGCGCCTCACAGAGAGTTGCAAGATAAGGCTGAACTCAACAACATTGTTGCAAACCTGGTGCAGGGAATTAGGATTGACGGTATGTTTGACATACTACCGGGTAACTTTCGTG
>JBEGMZ010000411.1:0-2842 GCA_041182745.1 Acidobacteriota bacterium | reverse complement strand
ACGCCGATCCAGATGACTTGCCATTCCCAGTTCCGAGCTTCAGCGACCGCCCGGAGGCCGACTCGACGGGCCGCAGACCTCCCCGGTGACGAAATCGCAGCGTCAGTCGGGCCTTATGGTTGTCGGCCAGCCCTGCTGGCCTTGCCTGGATGGTGAAGCCGTGCTCAATCCGGGAGCGATCGTTCACTACCCACTCATCAATGTTTACGTCCCGGTCATAGCTGATCCTTCCTTCTCTGCCGCTCACCCGGGCGGGCACTGCGAATGACCGCACTATGCCAACTCCATAGCCCTCCAGCTCCAGCCCCCACCGCCATTCACCACTCTCAGGTTCGACCTCAAACCCGTGTCGATCGAACCTGAGTCGAAGTTGCTCCCGTCGGTTTACAGCCAGCCACCCCTCTCCATCTGCCCGCAACTTATGCCGCCAGGCCTCGTGAGCTTCACGGATACCCTGCCATTGCTCTCGGCTGAGCGGCGTTCCGTTTCCGGTTGCCACCGCCGGAACGGACTGGCGATGACCTCCTGTCAGCACCAGCAACCAGAGCAGAAATAGTGTGAAAAAAACTGGGCGGTAGACGGATGTGCGTACGCTCATATCCAGCTCCTCATCTCCAGTATCAATGCCAGCGAGGGGACCTCACTGCCGGGACTCAAGCATCCAATGATCGTTGGAAAGTGATTATCGCAAGTCTAAAAGGTCAGCTGACCACCATCGATGACGAGCGTGTGGCCGGTGATGAAACCTGAGTCGTCAGAGGCGAGAAAAGCAACCGCCGCCGCGACCTCATCCGGCTCACCAAACCGGGCCAGCGGAATCTTGTCGTTGAGGTAGCTCCGGGTCAGCTCTGGGTTCTGTTCAAGCACCGCCTGAGAGAGTCTGGTTCTGATCATTCCCGGTGCGACCGCATTGACCCTGATCCGGTGTCGTGCCAGCTCGATTGCCGCCGTCATCGTGATTCCGACGACGCCGAACTTCGATGCATTGTAGGCGACGAGGTCGACTTCGCCGACCAGCCCGTTGGTCGAGGCCATATTGACGATCGTGCCGGGACGGCCATCGGCAACCATGACGCGTGCGACAACCTGCGAGCAGAGGAAGACCCCCTTCAGGTTGATATCGATCGTCTCATCCCATCTCTGATCGGAGGTCTCAAGGAATGGCGCCGGTGGCGCGATCCCGGCAATATTGCAGAGGATATCGATATGCCCGTACCTGGATCTGACCTCCGCCGCCAGTGCCTCAACCTCGGGACGGGAGGCAACGTTGGTTCCGATCGCCATCGCGGCGCCACCCGCCTGCCTGATCTCCCCGGCCACACTCGTCGCACTTTTCAGATCGATATCGCTGACGGCTACGATCGCTCCCTCCGCCGCCAGACGGCAGGCTGTTGCCCGTCCGATCTCACCACCACCCCCGGTGACAATTGCCACTCTGCTCTCAAATCTCTTCATCAAATCCACCAGTCACCCTTTTTCAGCTCAGAAAAGCTCCGTGATCACCCGTCCGTGAACCTCGGTCAGCCTCTCCTCGCGTCCAAGGTGGAGATAGCTGAGCAGATCCTGATCCAGACCAAGCTGGTGCAGGATTGTCGTATGGAGATCGCGCAGGTGGACCGGGTTCTCGACCGCGCGCAGCCCGATCTCATCGGTTGCGCCGTAGACCTGTCCTCCGCGGATGCCACCACCAGCCATCACCATGGTAAAGCCAAGGCTGTTGTGGTCACGCCCTTTTCCTCCCTCCGACTCCGGCGAGCGCCCAAACTCCCCTCCGATCAGGACCAGAGTCGAGTCGAGCAGGCCTCGTCGTTTGAGGTCGGTCAGCAGCGCGGCAATCGGCTGATCGGTCTGCGCCGCCATCCGCAGATGGTTCTCCTCGATGTCGGCATGGGCATCCCACTGGGTCAGGCCAGTGCCACCACCCGAGACCGGGCAGACAAACCGGACACCTTTTTCTACCAACCGCCGTGCGAGGAGGCACCTTCGCCCATAGTCGTCCGTTGGGCTCTTCCCGATTCCATAGAGATCGAGCGTCTCCGGTGACTCGTTCGAGAGATCGAAGATTGCCGGAGCCTCCATCTGCATCTTGAAGGCCAGGTCGTAGGAGCTGATCCGGGCCGACAGTTCAGTGTCATCCGGCTCAAGGTCGAGCTGGTTGAGACGCTTGATCAGTCCGAGCGTCTCCCGGCGTTCGTCAATCCTGACTCCCGCCGGGAGGTCGAGGTTCAGTACCGGCTGCTTGCCGGATCTGAAGGTGGTCGGCTGATAGACGGCCGGCAGGAAGCCATTGGCATACATCGGCGTTCCTCCCTCAAGTGCTCCTTTCGGGTCTGGCAGCACGACGTATGCGGGCAGCGAGTCAGACTCCGTGCCCAGACCGTAGATAACCCACGAACCCATGCTCGGAAAGCCTGGAATAACCCGACCCGTGAAGAGCTGGTACTGGGCCGCCGAGTGGACCACCATGTCGGCCTGACACGATCTGATCACCGCCAGGTCATCGGCTCGCTGCGCGAGGTGTGGAAACAGATCCGAGACCTCAAGTCCACTCTGGCCATACCGCTGGAAGGTTCGCTTCGTACCGAGCAGTCTGGCGTCCGGCTTGATAAACTGGTACTTGGCCTCACCAAAGGAGGCCGGCCGCTTCTCACCGTGGAGCTTGTTGAGAAGCGGCTTTGGATCGAAGGTCTCCATCTGGCTCGGGCCACCGCTCAGGTAGAGGAAGATCACCGACTTTGCCTTTGCCGCAAGGTGAGGAGCCTTCGGCGCGAGCGGATTGAATGGCCGCTCTTTCTGCAGCAGTGAGCCCAGTGCAAGCAGTCCAAATCCACCGAAGGAGTCC
>JBEGMZ010000410.1:0-3875 GCA_041182745.1 Acidobacteriota bacterium | reverse complement strand
CTTCAATACAAACGATCTCAACCTCGGCCTGCAGAGAATTCTTGACGACACTGAGACCAGTTACCTGCTGGCCTTCGAGCCAGCTGCCTCCCACCGTGATGGGCGCTACCGCAAACTGGAGGTTCGGCTGCCGGGATACCCAAAGTACAGGATTCGGACGCCGAACGGGTACTTTTCACCCGACGATAAGCAGCTTGCCAGGACTGAACGCGAGCAGGCACGGCAGCTCGAAGCGGTGCGAGGCTCCGGGAAGGAGGCGGCACGGTTGCGTGATCAGCAGCTCCGAAACGGGCTCGCGGCGTTGACTCCGATCCGTGATATCCCGATCGGCCTCACCGCCGGATACCTCGACACCCGTGAAGAGGGGACATCCATCGACCTTTCAGCCCATATCGATATTAACGGAATCCAGCTGCGAAACGACGGAGATCGGATGAAGGGACAGCTCGAGCTGATCAGCCTCATCTTTGATGAGACCGGTCGCACGGTCGACACCCGATCAGAGAAGATGGAACTGAATCTGAAGAGTGAAACACTGTCGGAGACGCAGCGAAACGGTCTCGGTTACCGGCGGTTGCTCAAACTCAAGCCGGGAGCCTATAACGTGCGGCTGGTCCTCCGCGAGGAGGGAAGCCTGCGGATTGGTACAGCAAGTGCGTGGATTGAGATTCCGGACATATCGCGTCGCCAGTTTGTTCTGAGCAGCATCTTTCTGACCGTCAGTGACGTGAAGACCGGCGATTCGCGTCGACCGAACCAGGGCGACGAAGCGGGAACCAGCGTCAGATCGCTCGTCTACCGGAGTTTTTCCCAGCGGGACAGTCTCGACTTCCTTGTCTTTGCCTATAATCCGAAGATCGGCGAAAATGGCCTGCCGGATGCGGCAATCCAGACCCAGCTCTACACGGGCAACAAGCTGATCCATGCTTCGCCTCTCCGGGCATTCTTCACGCCCGACAAGCGTGAGGAGATAGATCCGGCAAGGCTGCCCTATCGCGGCCGGCTCGATCTGCAGTCCTTTGAGCCTGGCTCCTACGAGCTGCGCGTCGTGGTCATCGACCGGATCGCACGGAGCACGGTCAAGCGTTCCATCAACTTCGAAGTCGAACGATAGTCTTCCCGATCAGAATCGGCACCGACTGAACACACCGGCCCAACGGGCCAGTCCGACAGGTGGTCAATGAACTGGATACAAGTATACAACCCTCTGGGCAGTCTTCTGCTCTCTTCGCTGGTGGCGGCGTTACCGGTAGTGATCCTGCTCGGCCTGCTGGCCATCTTTCACGTGCGGGCACACATTGCCGCGCTGATCGGACTCGCCTCGGCCTTTCTGGTGGCGACCGTCGTCTATGGAATGCCGGTGAAACTCGCGCTGGCCGCCGCCGCAAATGGCGCGGCCTTTGGCCTCTTCCCAATCGGCTGGATAGTGCTGACGGCAATCTTCGTCTACGATATCACGGTCGAGACCGGGCAGTTTGAGATCGTCAAACAGACGATTGCCGGACTGGCTGATGACCGACGGATCCAGGTGTTATTGATCGCCTTCAGCTTTGGCGCCTTCATTGAAGGTGCCGCCGGATTCGGAACGCCGGTCGCCGTCTCAGCCGCGATGCTGATCGGCCTCGGCTTCAGGCCACTTCAGGCCGCCGGGCTCTCGTTGATCGGTAACACCGCTCCGGTCGCATTCGGGGCACTGGGAACACCGATCATAACCCTGGCTAAAGTGACCGGTCTGCCACTCGAGCAACTTAGCGCCATGGCCGGTCGACAGCTGCCGCTCTTCTCTCTGATCATTCCATTCTGGCTGATCTGGGCGATGGCCGGTCTTCGCGGCATGCGGGAAGTCTGGCCGGCCTGCCTCACTGCCGGCGGATCGTTCGCCATCGCCCAATTTCTGATCAGCAACTACCACGGGCCGTGGGTAGTCGACATCGCTGGCGCGATCGCCTCGCTCCTGTCGCTGGTTATTCTGCTCAAATTCTGGCGGCCGCGCGATACCTGGCGTTTTCCATCTGACGACCAGAAGACAGCGTCGAGCGACAGACCGGCACCGATGGTGGCGCTCCGCGCCTGGTCACCCTGGATCATCCTCTCGGTACTCGTCTTCATCTGGGGAGTTCCGCAGACAAGGCAGTTTCTGAATGGCATCTCCCTGCCCGAATTCGCCGTTCCGTGGCTCGACAAGGCTGTCTTTCGTGCTCCGCCGGTGGTTGAGATTCTGAAGGCGGAAGAGGCTCGCTTCACCCTCAACTGGCTCTCAGCAACGGGGACGGCGCTGCTCATCACCGGATTCATCGCCGGAACCATCCTGCGCCTCAGCCCGCTCAGGCTGATCGGCATCTTCGGCGGAACCTTGCAGCGGGCGCGGCTCTCGCTGATCACGATTGCGGCGATGATGGCTCTTGGCTTTACAACCCGTTTTGGAGGGCTCGACTCGACCATGGGACTGGCCTTTGCCAGCACCGGATGGCTCTTCCCGTTCTTCTCCCCACTGCTTGGCTGGCTCGGAGTTGCACTGACCGGAAGCGATACCTCGTCGAATGTCCTCTTTGGAAATCTGCAGCAGGTGACGGCGAGGCAGCTTGGAATCTCGCCACTGCTTGCGGCCGCCGCCAACAGCTCAGGCGGTGTGATGGGCAAGATGATCGATGCCCAGTCGATTGTCGTCGCCAGTATGGCCACCCGGCAGAATGGACAGGAGGGCGTAATCCTTCGCTACGTCTTCTTCCACAGTATCGCGCTCGTCGTTCTCGTCGGACTATTTGTCATGATGCAGGCCTACTATTTCACGTCGAGCATTCCAGCGCCCTGATACCGGGGAAGTTTCGGCAACGGGCCGTTCCGCATACTCGGTCATTCGGGTTGGCGGAGGCCGCATCTGCTTCAAATCGGGTCGACCCTTCACCGTCTCATGCCAATGGGTGGCTAAATACGTGGTGACGAATGGGGAGACGCCGGGTGAAGGCCGAAACAGCAGGAGGCGCGTGGGCGAGGAGCGACAGTAAGATTGGCTCTGGGCGGCGGCTGGCCGTTCTGCTGATCCTGACTATCCTGAACCCGGCTCTCCGCACCGGGGCGAATGACGGACGATGCCACCTTCCGGGTGGTCGTCACCCGGAAGGTTCCAGCCGGGAGGCGCTTGTCATCAGCTATGAGGTGAGAGAGCACGTGGTCATCATCTCAGCGGACAGGCCGGACGCTGGCAGAGGAGGTGGCGCAGGAGGACGAATTGTCGCCGTGCCGATCGAGCGAGCAGCCATCTCTTCGCAGATTCGCCTTTTTCGCCAGCTGATCGTGACGCGCAGCCCGCTCTGTCGCGAGATTGGGCGGTCGCTCTTTGAGACACTGATTACACCGGTGCTACCAAATCTGACGGCTGCACAAAGCCTCCGCATCATACCGGACGATATTCTGTGGGAGCTTCCGTTTCAAGCTCTGGTCATACCCGATGGCGGATACCTGATCGAGACCGTTCCAATCCTCTATCTGCCTTCTCGTGAAGCTCTGGGCGTAGCTGACGACCCTCGCGGAGACGGGCTGTCATCCGACTCTGATCTGTTGCTCGCCGTAGGGAGTCCGCTTCCGGCAAACAAGCGCGGATTGAGGCAGCCCGGCGACCACCCGGCCTTCTCTCCATTGCCAGAGGCCGTGCTTGAGGCCAAAATCATCGCGGGGGTTCACGGAGAAAGAAGGAGTGAGGTGCTGACGGGCAGATCTGCGACCGAGTCGGCGTTCAGGCGACTCGCCCCAAAGCGTCGGTTCATCCACCTCGCGACGCACGGGGTGATCGACAACCGGAATCCGCATCGATCGCACCTGCTACTGACACCCTCCGGAACCGACCCGGCGAATGATGGTCGACTTGAAGTGCAGGA
>JBEGMZ010000409.1:0-3712 GCA_041182745.1 Acidobacteriota bacterium | reverse complement strand
GTTCACTACTCTCGATCAGGCGCTGGGTGTAGGCAGCCGTTCCCCCACAGCGCATGCATATCGCGCGGGTCTTGGTCACATCCTCGGCAATCGCGAGAAGCAGCGGCATCGGCTCAAAGGGGCGCCCCAGGTAGTCCATGTCAAGGCCGGCAATGATCACCCGTTTACCCTGATCGGCGAGATGATTGGCCACCCTTGCCAGATCCTGGTCAAAGAACTGGCCCTCGTCGATCCCCACCACCTCCGTATCCATTCCAACGGCAGCGAGGATCTCGCTGGCGGTAGTCACGGCAATCGACTCGATCTTCATCTCGGAGTGCGAGACAATGTGCTCTTCAGAGTAACGAGCGTCGATCTGGGGCTTAAAGATCTGCACCTTCCGACGAGCGATCTGCGCCCTCCGGAGCCGCCGGATCAACTCCTCGCTCTTTCCACTGAACATCGAACCGGTTATAACCTCAATCCATCCGGATTCAGACGAATGGCGCTCCAATGGGTCCTCCCCCCTTCCCGCGGCCGACTCAAAACGGGAGTTTCAGATCTTGAACAATCTGGTTTGCTCGTTACGGCATCTTCAGTTATTTATGAGGTATTACACCAAAATCGGGGTGGGCGCAAGGCTCGGTGGCGACGGCACCGGCGATCGGCATTCCGCGGCCGCAACACGATCAGTGAATCGCCGTCAGGGTGGATCAGACAAGCGAGGGACTAAATAGAAACAGCCGGCATCGGAACAAGCAACATTGAAAAACGTCGCTGATTCCCGGCGATAGGATCAAGCAGTGTCCCAATGTTGCCTGTTCCGATTTAGAGAAACGGACAGATATGACATTACCAAAAAGTGTGACCCGGCATCAGCCCAACGGAGTCGACGTTGCCGACCTGATCAATACCCCCCGCGTCCGCCACGCCTTTGAGTTCATCGCTCAGAGTTCCGCCCGGTTCACCGCAGAGCATATCAGAATCTGCGAAATTCCGGCTCCACCATTCCTCGAGAAGGAGAGGGGCGACTATCTCGAGTCCCGTTTTCGTCAGCTCGGCCTGGCCGATGTCCATCGGGACGCCGTCGGAAATGTAGTCGGTACCTACCCGGGAATTGATCACGAGCGGTCAGCAATCGTCGTATCGGCCCATCTTGACACCGTATTCCCGTCCGGCACCGATGTTCGGGTTCGCCAGGTGGGAAGCCGGCTCTGCGCTCCCGGGATCGGCGACGATGCCGCCGGTCTGGCGACGCTGGTCGGTCTGATCGAGGTGCTCTCCACCGCCGGCATCAGACCTCTCACTCCACTTATCTTTGTCGCCACGGTCGGTGAGGAAGGGGAAGGTGACCTGCGCGGCGTAAGATACCTCTTCAGCCAGGGCCGGCTCGCCGGACGGATCGAGAGCTTCATCTCCTTTGATGGAACCGGAGTCGAGTGGGTGACCCACCAGGCACTGGGCTCGCGCCGCTACCGCGTCTCACTTACTGGGCCGGGCGGGCACAGCTGGGGAGACTTTGGCGTTGTTAACCCCGTCCACGCCATCGGTCGAATCGTTGGCCGACTCGCCGACTACCCTGCCCCGACCCGACCTCGCACCAGCTTCAATGTCGGCCGGATCGAGGGTGGAGAGAGTGTCAACGTCATTCCTGTCTCCGCCCGCGTCGACATCGACCTCCGCTCTGAATCGGAGTCCGAACTTTCCCGCCTCGAAGAGTTTCTCCTCGCCAACGTCAATGAGGCGGTCGAACGCGAGAACCAGCGTCGGGCCGGCAAAGGTCTCCCCCTGACCACCGATCTGCGACTGATCGGTTCCCGCCCCTCGGGCGAGGTGTCGGCTGATCACCCGGTTGTCCAGACCGCGCTCACCATCGGTCAGGCACTCGGCATCCAGACCTGGCTCATCCGCAACTCGACCGACTCGAACATCCCCCTCAGCCTCGGCATCCCAGCCATCACCATCGGTGCTGGCGGCGTCTCGGGCGATCCCCATCGACTCAGCGAATGGTATGACCCAGCCGGCCGCGAACTGGGCTATCAGCGGGCGCTCCTCCTGCTCCTCGCCCTGGCTGGTTCAGCCGGGTAGCGGATGCGGTCAGACCGGAAAGAATAGGGAAAGGCCTCTGGCGGTCGGCCTTTCCCCACTCGGCACTCGCTAAATCGGAACAGGCTGCATTGGGACGCTGATGGAATCGTCCCGAATCAGGCACGTTTTTCAATGTTGCCTGTTCCGATGTCGGCTGTTTCTATTCAGCCCAGTTTGACAGCCTTGTAACCACCCTGCGCGCGATCACGGAACCACCAGATCGCAAAGACGACGAACGGCACGATTGCCATCATCGCGACCCGCTTGAACGAGGCGGCGTCACCAATGCTGTCCCGAACCCTGCCCATATTGAAGATCACCAGCCCGAGCATGAACTGCCCGGCAAAGCCCATCAGTCCCATCGTGAACGCTCCTCCCTCCGGGTAACGCTCCGAGGTGATCCCCAGCATCGTCGGCCACATGAAGCAGACCCCGACATAGAAGACCGTCGCCGCCAGGTAGGCGGTTACCGCGTTCGAAGCGCTTGCCAGCAGGAACAATCCGATACTGGCCAGTATCACCGATGCCCACATCATTCCGATCGGCGAGATCCGATGGGCGATCGGCCCGGCAAAGTAGCGCAGCACAAACATCAGCGCACTGCCATAGACAAGTATCAGGATTCCGCTCATCCCTGCCAGATTGCCCAGCACCGAGGCGACCATCTGACCTGGCGCCAGCTCGATCGAGGCCGTAATCATCATACAGAGCAGCAACAGCAGGAAGCCGGGGCGCAGCGCCGCCCTGATCATCTCCCCGGTCGAGATTCCCGACGCTACCCGCTCCGTCAGCGGAAACTTCTGACCAAAGATGAGGATTCCATAGATGATCGTTGGAATAAGAATGATCCCAAGCTGTATCTGCCACCCCACCCCTGATCGGCTCAACGCAAAACCGAGCAGCCCGCCAATGATCAGACCACCCGGCCACCAGGCATGCAGAACGTTCAGCTTATGGGTCTTCTCCTCCGGATAGAGCGTCGCAATGAGCGGATTGATCACCGCCTCAACCAGTCCGTTCCCGAAACCCGCCAGCAACGAAGCAACCGACATCACGGTGTAGCTTGGTGCCCCAATGAAACCTATGATCCCAATGATGTGAAGCCCGAAAGCGAGATAGAGCAGGTTGCGCATTCCCAATCCGTCAAGCATCGGCGAGGCAACCAGTATCGACGAAGCAAAACCGAAGAAGGCCATCGTCGAGAGCCATCCATACTCCGCCCGCGATCCCGTCGCGCTGAAAAAGCCCTCCAGTGCCGGATCCGTCAGGATCAGATCCTCCACATTCCCACGCAACGCAAAGATCATCGCCGTCACCACCAGTGACAGACAGCTGGCAATAAATAACCGTCGTTGGTTCATTCCTGTTCTCCTTGTGAGAGCCCACGCCATCCCGGACGGCAACAAAGACCATCGATCGGGACTTCGGAGACCCCCTGATGTCTGCCCGGCTACTCCGAACCAGGCAGGTGGCCAACCCGCGTCAAATTTCCGTATATACAGGTGAGAAAAGCGGCGTGATTATGAAGGCAAGCAGGGCAAATGGCAATGCCGGCAAGCGTCAGGACGTCACCGGCTGAAACGTTAATTAAACCGGCCGAGACCGGAGGCGGACTACTCCCCGTACTCGGGGTATTCGAATTCGA
>JBEGMZ010000408.1:0-4760 GCA_041182745.1 Acidobacteriota bacterium | reverse complement strand
CATCACCAGTCGGCCCCGTCACCAGCCCCCGGATCGTTCCATTCTGATTCTGCGCCATCACCACACCGGCTGACATCCAGGTCAGCCCCGTCAGAACAACCAACAGCGCTCCAAGTCTCCTCATTGATTCCTCTTTCCAATCATTACGTTATGAATTCGTCAATATTTACAGCCTGTACAGCTTTGATCTGACACATCAATCCAAGTCTGTGAAAATATATCGACCCTCCTCCTTTTGCAAATACTCCATTTAACACATTACGTTGATTTGAACTATGGCAGGGGCGGTTCGCGAACCGCCCCTGCATCTGGTGTTTATGGTGGGCTTTCAGGCGGGCGACGGAGCTGTTGATCCAGCAGGTAGTTTGTCTGGTGAGTGATGCAGTTGAGAAAATTGGCGACAATATTCGGCGGGCGGGTCTCGAGATAGGTCTGATAGGACTCATATGTCACATCCGGCACACCGGGGCCTGGCTCCGACCTTTCGGACAAACAATGCTTCACGAGAATCCTTTTCCCAGACTGGATGGCGGCGGGTGCGTAGAAAGTCACGGTAGTCTTCAAGCAGTTCCTCGAGGCTGGCACGGGCCACATTGATCAGTTTGATCTAATTCGGAACAGCCGACATCGGAACAGACACCATTGGAAAACGTCCATAATTCACTGCGATTCCAGCGCAACAGGTGTTCATAATGCCCGGAATCAGCGTTCACAATCAGCGGAATCCGCAAAACAAGAGTCTCAGGGTGAGAAGATCTCTTGTAACGTTGCCAATACTTCTGTTTTAGTCTTGCTATCGGTCATCCCTACTCTTTTGACCAGCCGTGCCTTGTCAACGGTTCTGATCTGATCGAGGACAATCTGGCCTTTCTTACCCTGCAGTTTGCAGGCGATCCTTGTCGGATAATTTTTTACTTTTGATGTCATTGGAGCGACGATGACGGTCTTGATGTGGAGATTCATCTCGTCAGGAGAAATAACCAGACAGGGCCGGGTCATTTTTATTTCACTCCCAATCGTTGGGTCGAGATTTATGAGATAGATTTCGAATCTTTTGATCACCATTCCCACTCTTCCTCATCCCAGTCCGTCATTCCCAACTCATCGATCAACAGATTGTCATCTCCCTGGCGAGCCATTTCTTGAAATTGCTCGGCCCAACCCTGGCGCGGGGTTGTGGAAGGTTTAATGACAATCTGGTCATCAACAACCACAATCTCAACCTCATCGCCAAGCCCGGTCTGATCGAGAAAGAGTCTGGGAATGCGGATTCCGCGTGAATTACCGATTTTCACAATCTTTGACTTCATAGTGATCACATTGTAATTACCGCTCTTACCTTGTCAAGAACCAGTGATAGCACTCCAATTTCAAAAGGTCGATCGTATCGTCAGGAACTTTGATCGATCGGACTAATATCATTGATGTTCTTTACGGCGGGCGTCCAGGCGGGCGCGGGTCATCCGCTCACGCAAGCCACCTTCAGCGAGAAAAGCCTTTTCCAGCGCACGGAGCTGTTGATCCAGAAGGTAGTTGGTCTGGTGAATGATGCAGACGAGAATATTGGCCACAATATCCGCCGGTCGAGTCTCAATATAGGTCTGATAGGACTCATAAGACACATCCGACCTGGCTCCGATCTTTCGGACAAACAATGCTTCACGAGAATCCTTTCCCCAGAGTGGATGGTGGCGGGTGCGCAGAAAGTCCCGGTAGTCTTCAAGCAGTTCCTCAAGGCTGGCACGGGCCACATTGATCAGTTTTATTTCCGTCTCCTTGGACGTGCCGCTGGCCATGCAGCCTTCGAGGATGTTCTGTTTGCCGGAACGCGCAGCCTGGATCATCTGGTCCACAGTGCGGTCGCGTTTGTCGAGGAAGCGGTTGCAGAAGCGCACCGTACCGTCATAAACGATACGGGCCTTGCGAAAGGAGAGCAGATCCTCGTAACCTCCGTGCGGCGGAATGAAACCACTCATGCCTTGACCTCCAACAGCAACAAGACAAAGTCACCTTCCCGAGTCAATAAACGTTGCCAAAACTCCCGACACAATTGGTACATGGGCAAGAGTAAATTGGAGAACTTTTTCGAGTTGGCTGACTTCAAAAGAGGGTGGCAAAGACGTGGTAAAAATATCAACAGTGCAAGATCCCTGTCAATAATTTAATTTTACTGCCTGGAACGGTCGAGGGGTATTGCCGAGTCGTTAACGACTTTGCCATACCCCTCCCATACTCACCGTGCCGCAAGAACGCGCGGCTGATCGAGGACCCAGCGGCGGAAGATCTGGTAGCCACGTTCACCCGGAGTATAACGACGCCCTCCCTGGTGGCCATCCTCTTTCCCGGTCTGGACATTGAGCGGCTTGCGGAGGAGCTTGCTCGTCTCGATGTCGACCAGGTTGACGCGCTGCTGGAGGACCAGGAAGTTGCGGAGCATCTTCGGCATGGTCCAGTAGCCGTTGTTGTCAGCGGCTTCGAGCTCCATGGATGGCACGCGCCCCTTCACGCCGTGGCAGCGGAGGCAGGACATCTCGTCCATGCGCTGCGGGCGGTTGAGTTCCGGGGCGACGTAGTCATTGAAGTAGCGAAAGCTGGCGAGAAAAGCGGGTGAGAACTGAGGCTCACCGCTCGCGTCGCGGAGTTGGGCGGCGAGCGGTTCGGCCTTTGCCGCAGCGCGCAGATCGGCCATGAAGCTCGGCGGGTCGGTCGCGCGCAGGACGTTGCGGGCGGCGTTGGCAAGGCCATTGTCCTTCTCGGTCTCGACCAGTCTGGCGAGCGCTTCGCGGACGCGTGGGAGCCGCCGGATCGCGGTCTGGTTGGCGAGGCGGAGGGCGAGCGAGCGGGTCATTGAGGGAGCCTCCGGCCGGAGCATCTCCAGGTAGAGCGCAATCGCCTGCTCGCGGGCGGCGGCGACCTCGGTGGGGAGGGTCGCCGGCGTGGTTGAACCGACCTCGGGGACGCCATCGCCGTACTCCATGACCCAGCGGACGCTCGGCAGCCAGAAATGGCCGATGAGCGGGTTGACAGTAGTCCCGGGCAGGTAGCGCAGGAGCACCTCGGTGTGGAGATCAGGGTTGGCGGCGAGGGTCGCCCCCATCTTGTCAGAGAGGTACCAGTCGGCGTTCTGCTGGCCCATCGGTTTGACGGAGTCGGCGGCAGCCTGAAGGATCTGTCCGATCTCGGACGTATCGGGGCGGGCATTGAACTTTGGCACGAGCAGATTGTAGAGGATCTGCCGCTGCTCGGTCGTCTTCGGGACGGCCCAGTTGGCGCGGGCGAGGAGGCGCATGACCGGGGCGGCGAGCGTCTGGCGGCGGTCATAGTCCTGGGCGCCGCGGTGGATCTGCTCGACGAGTGGCCCGACCTTCTCCTCGGTCGCCGGGAGGGTGACGGTGCTTGGATCGGAGACGGCGGCGGCGGCGATCGTTCGCAGCGACTCCGGCCCATTGGTCGAATAGTTGATGACGCGGTCCTGGAGTGGCGTGTAGCCAACTCCGGCCGCGCCTTCGAGAACCAGCCGGATGCCAGCGAGGTCGGATGCGGCGGTCCGGTTCCAGAGGCGTAGCGCGGCCTTCCCGAAGAGATTGGCGCTGCCCGGGGTGATGTAGCCCATCTGCCCCGGTCCACCATCTCCGCCGGAGGTGTTGTAGTAGGTGGCGGCGACGGCGACCAGCCGCCGGGCGAGCCGGTCGCGGACCGCCTCGGGCAGCGTGCCATCGTCAAGCCGGGCTTCAAGCGCCTGGAAGAGGTCGGCCAGCTCCTTGTACTGGTGCTCTTCGCTCGCGTTGGCCTTGTGACCGTTGGCGATGAAGAGGGCCTGGGATTGGTAGCGGAAGCAGTTCTCGACCAGAGCGTTCGGCTCCGGGGCGAGCAGCTTGCGCGTCCAGGCGGCCTGGATACCAGTACGGGCAGTGGGGTTCCAGACCCACCACTGCCAGGCGGCGCGGGCCGCCCAGGCGCGGACGCCCGGATGGCGATCGTCGTTGAGCGCGCGGTCGAGAGACCCCGTCAGCCGGGCCATCGCGAAGTGCGGCCGGGTCATCACGGCGTCGGCCCGGATCGAGAGGGCCTTGAGGGCCGTCTCGCGCGTCAGATCATCACCACGTTCGATCGCCAGGAAGAGCTGACCGAAGCCACGGTCGTCGAGCAGAGTCTGCTCCATCGCCCAGGCGGCGGCATCGCGCACCATCTTCACCCGATCACCCAGGGTGCGGATGAGGGCCGGGACGCCCGCCTCCGCGTGGAGCGCCCCGAGCCCCATGACCGCCCACTTCCGCACCCACGGACTGGGGTGGGCCGTCGCGCGGATCAGCTCGGCGAGATACTGTCGGTCGGCGGCGTGCGAGAGGGCGCGCATTCGCGCGATCTGGCTGGTCAGGGTCGCCCCGGCCGCCGGCATGACCGGCTGATCGTTGGCCGGATAGAGGCGGGCGAGGGCGTGCAGGGCGTAGGCGGTCGTCACAAAGCCGGTCTGGGCGGCCTTGTTCCAGCGGCCATAGGGGTCCTGGTGGCGAAGCAGTGCCTTGACGCCACGGTCTACTGCTGGATCACTCGCCTTCGCCCCCATCGCCTCGAGTGCGATCAGCGCGAGCGCGGTCGGGGCCGGATCACTCTGGCCATCGGTCTTCCACGCGCCGGTTGCACCCTCGACCGGCTTCCCCGGATCGAAGCCCCACGTGCCATCCGCGTTCTGGATCGCGCGGAGCCGGGCTTCGTCCTGGATGAGCTGCTCGCGGATGCGCACGACCATCTTTGCGGCC